>JANMCD010000237.1:0-29574 GCA_031360905.1 Novosphingobium sp. | reverse complement strand
CTTGTATTGGCCGAACATGAACCCGATTTCGCGCCCGCCAACGCCGATATCGCCCGCCGGGACATCCACATCGGCGCCGATATGACGGTAAAGCTCGGTCATGAAGCTCTGGCAGAAGCGCATGATCTCGCGCACGCTCTTACCCTTGGGATTGAAATTCGCGCCCCCCTTGCCGCCGCCCATCGGCAGGCCGGTCAGGGCATTCTTGAAGGTCTGCTCGAAGGCCAGGAACTTAAGTACGCTCTCATTGACGGATGGATGAAACCGGATTCCCCCTTTGTACGGCCCGATCGCATTGTTGTTCTGGACGCGCCAGCCACGTTGCACGCGAATATTGCCGTTATCGTCCTCCCAGCAGACGCGAAAGGACACCACCCGGTCCGGCTCGGTAATGCGGCGCAAAATCTGCTGTGCGTGGTATTCCTCCTTGTCGGCAATGAAGTCGAAAATGTCCTCGGCGACTTCCTGCACCGCCTGGACGAATTCGGGCTGGTGCGGGTTGCGCCGTGTGACCCCTTCCATAAAACCATGAAAGTCAACATGATCCGCTGCCGCCATTTGCCTCTCCCCTCAAGCTTGCCTGGTGCTGGCGGAAGGATATGCCTGTCCCCTGCCATTGTATAGAGGCTCGAAACGTATCGTTTTCCGCATGGTCTGAACAATGCTACTGGTAATGAGAGTGCCACGTATCAGGATGGCAATCAGAGGGGAGCTGTTCATGGAAATCCGGTGTATCAGAGCCCCGCTTCTGATAATTTTCGCCAGCTTGTCGCTCGCCGCTGCGCCGGCCCGGGCGGACAGTGCAGCCGAGCTTGATGCGCTGTCACGCGCCACCGCCGAAGTCGCCCCTGGCATCGCCCTGGCCCGAAGTCAGATCAAGGAGGGCGATCTGACCGGTGCCCTGGCGAGCCTCGAACGGGTGATCCTCAACCACCCGCAAAGCAATGAGGCGCGGCTGCTCCATGCCAGCCTGCTGTGCCGCCTCGATGATCGCAGCGGCGCCCTGATCGAATTCGACGATCTGCGCGAGCGCGGTTTGCCCGATCGGCAATGGGATGAGGCAACCGCCCCCTGTGCCGCGAACCGCAACAATGCCAGACAAGGGGGCTGAGCCATGACCGGGCATCATCCGCGCCGTGCCCTCTCCAAGCCTGTCATGGCGATCGGGCTGGCGCTGTCGCTACCGCTTGGCGGGTTCGCGGTGGCGGTGACCGCACCGCAGATCGTCGGCATCGCCGCCGCCGTAGTCAACAACGTGCAGATCAAAAGCGCCGCAGCGGCCCGGTCCCGCCCGGCAGCGATCAGGCAGCGCGTGGCCCTGGCCGACCAGGTGCAGACTGGTGCCCGCAGTCAGCTGCAGCTGCAGCTGCTGGACAGATCGGTCTTCACGGTAGGAGCCAATGCCCGGCTGACGATCGATCGGTTTGTCTATGCGCCGGGCGGTAATGGCTCATTCGGCGCGACCGTGGCGAAGGGCGCCTTTCGCTTCATGTCCGGCAGGCGCGGCGATGGCAAAGGCACGTCGATCAACACCCCCGCCGCCACCATCGGCATAAGGGGGACGATCCTGGACGGGGTGGTTGGCGAGGAAGCCATCGCCATTGCCCGCGGCGAACGCGCTATCAGCCAGACTATCGACAGCGACCCGCAAACCGCATCGCTTGTGATCCTGCGCGGGCCGGGACCGAACCGGCAGGGCAATGGTGCGGTGGGTGCCATTTCGGTGACGGCGGCGAACCGCACGGTCGAGCTCGACCGGCCGCTGCACGCGGCCTATGTGCCGCGCCGCGGCGCGGCGCCTATCGGGCCGTTCACTATTTCACTCCCCGGTCTTGCCAGGCTCAATGAGCTTGTCGTCCCCGCGCGTGAGCCGGCGCAACCGGCTGGCGCGGCGCCGGGTTATGTTCCGGCCACACCCGATCGTACGCGCCCTCCGCGGCGCTATCGGCCATTTCCGCCAGGCGGCGCGTTTGGCGGCGAGGATGCGGCGCCGCCGTCCTACGGCGTGCCCTATCTGCCATCGCTGCCTGACAGACCCGCCGGGCAGGAGCCCCGACCGCAACGGCCGCCCCAGGCGGAGCCGCAGCCGCAGCCCCAACCCCAGGCGGAGCCGCAGCCCAAGCCCGGTCTGCAAACCCCGCAGAGCACGGTGACCAAAGAGCCGCCGCCAGAACCGACGCCAGTACCTGCTGCAAGCGGACAATCGACCGCACCCCCGATACCGCCCAAGTTAGCGCCGGGCCAATCGAATAACCCCAACAATCTCCCGCCCAAATAGTCCAGAGCGGGCCCTGAACCACCCACACGCGGCTAAACGCTTCCCGGTGCAGTTCGGCGCAAGACCTAGCGGAACAGCCGTGTGCGCTGGGCCAGATCGTTTCGGATCGTGGTGGCAGCGACCCCGCCTTCCCCCATGGCATGGCTGATCTGATCAAGGCCAAGAACGACGTCGCCGGCGGAGTAGAGCCCCGGCACGTTTGTGCGCTGATGCGCATCGACGATGATACTACCATCGTCGGAAAGTTTCGCCCCGACCTGTGCGGCGAGTTCGGACCGGATGTCGGAACCCAGTGCAGGGTAAAGACTGTCGAATGACCTTGCGGCGCCAGCCACATCCAGCTCAATTTTTCCGTCGGCAAGACGGATTGCGCGGCAGGTGCCAGCAATTTCTATGCCTGCTTCGATGAGTTTAGATCGATCTTCCTCGGCAAGTTCGTCGGTCTCGGCGGGAAAAGCCAACGTGAGGTTCGCTGTATAACTGCGGAGAAACAGTGCTTCATCTCTCGCGCGCTCCCCCGCTCCCAGAACCGCAACGCGCAGATCCGTAACCTCATAGCCGTCGCAGATAGGACAATAGCGCAGCCGGCCATCCGCCAGAGCCTCTGCATGGTCGGAATCATTCATCATTGGAGGGCGCCGGTTTACCACGCCAGTGGCGAGCAGAACCGAACGGGCGCGAACTTCCCCGTTTGTCGTTCCGGCAAGAAATCCGCCTTGCTCACTGTCTAGCTTGTCGATCGTGCCGAATTGCAGCACGACACCGTAAAGCATGGCCTGGCGCCGCATGCGTTCGATCAATTCTGTTCCAGCTATTCCTTCGGGAAACCCCGCATGATTGTGGGTCAACGGGATCAGACCAGCCCGGCTCTGACCCGCATCGATCAGCGTCACCGAAAGGTGAAAGCGTGCGAGATAGATTGCCGCTGTCAACCCCGCCGGCCCGCCGCCGATGATGAGACAATCGCGAATATCGTTCACCATCACCGGCTCGCTTCGATCTTGCATTCTTCTCGCAAGGGCCGAGTTCCAGGCTAGGGCTATTTACCAGCCTGGGCCATAAGTTCGGCTTTGCGCTTTGCCATCTGGGCACCCAGCCCCTTCAAATCCAGTTCGCTTTCCCGGCTCTCGGGAAACATCTCCGTTTCTTCTTCCTCGACGTGATGATCGATGTATTCCCCAAGCACCGTTACCTTGGCATCGAACAACCGGTCAGCGGCGGTCATTGCCTGAATCTCCGCGATCAACTGCTTTGCGCTGGCATGTTCGACCTCCGCTTCATCAAGCAGGTCATCGTCGTCAATCGCAGCGCGCGCCGCGGGGTAATAGATTTCTTCCTCGATCAGCGCGTGGACGGTCAGCGCGAGACATATCTTGTCCGCGAGCGCTTGCTTCTCCGACTCGTCCTCAAGCGCGTCATACTGTTTGAAATAGGTTTTCACCTCCTTGTGATCACTTTTCAGCAGTTTGATTGCGTCTGCGGGCTTGGCAGCCGATCGCTCGGCTTTGCGCGCAGTTTTTGATACGGGCCTCGCTTGGCTCGACTTTGTCGCAGTTTTCGTAGCAGCCATTTTACATCTCCGGAAAAGTTCATCGATGAACGACCAGCACTGCAACGCTGCGCGCCGGATTATGCTCCGGCCCGGTTCAAGAAATTACCTTTCATCAGTGTTTTCTGGCGCAGAACGAAGCTTCGTCGGACAGCGACTCAAATACTGCTTCCATCTCACGTCTTCGAGTTGTCAGCCGGTTGCCAGCGCATCCAGCGCCGCCGTGACCATTTGCCGGCGGCGCGGGTCGCGGGTGACTTCCAGCATCGCGCTGAGACTGCGGCGGGCAGCGTCGATCTCGCGCGCCTGAGCCTGCAGGCGGGCAAGCTCCCACCAGCCATCGGGATTATCGGGCGCCACCATGGTCATCCGCTCATGCAGGACTAGCGCGCGGGGAGCATCGCCAGCCTGCTGCGCCCGGCTCGCTTGGTTGCGCAGCAGACGCACCAGCACCGACCGGTTGTCCAGCGGGGCGATGTGATCCTCGTGCAGAATGGCATCCGGACCCAACGCCCCGTAGAGCAGTGTCGCCAGCTGTTGCTCCGACACTTGCCCGCCGCCATTGAACGGGTCGATCAGCACCGCCTGCTCATCGCCCAGGCGCACCAGCACATGGCCCGGCGTATTGAGTGCGTAGGCGGTCCAGCCCAGATTGCGGGCGGCGGCAACATAGAGGATTGACAGGCTCACCGGCAGACCGCGCCGGCGATCGAGCACGCGGATGAGATCGGCATTGAGCGGCGCATCATAGCTCGCCGCATCGCCAGTGAAGCCAAACTCGCGGGCAAACACCTGGGCCAGCGCCTCGCCCTGCTCCTCGGCCGTCTCGGCCAACTCGCCGACAATCTCCAGCCGGTCACCGATCTCCTCGAGCAGCGCCAGATAGGGATCAAGGTCTATGCCCTCGTGATCGAGCTCGCTGAGCGCGAGGGCGGCATGGTCCAGCTCGATCTCGTCATCGTCCAGCAGGCCCAGGTTGGCGATATTGTCGTTCATGCGCGTCAATATGGGGCGCACGCGGCTCGGGGTCCAGTCGATGGGCAGATCGCCTCTCAAATTCGCCAGCCGCGGCAGCCGATCCCGCCCGTAGCCACAACATTTCCAAATGCGCCGAACTATGCTACGGGGATCCCGCTAACGTCGCATTCGACGGATAATTGGCCGCTCCGGCTGTACCTTTATCCCACATCGCTTCGCCAGGCCGGGGTTCGCAAACTAAGCGCGGATGCCCGTTACCAACTCGGATCAAGGATACCGATATGATTACCGGAACAGTCAAATTCTTCAATGAAGCAAAAGGTTATGGCTTCATCGCTCCCGAAACCGGCGGCGACGATGCCTTCGTGCACATCTCGGCCGTAGAGCGCGCCGGACTGCGCACGCTCCAGAAAGAGCAGCGCGTGTCCTACGAACTCGAGACCGACAACCGTGGCAAGACCTCGGCGGTCAATCTTCAGGTCGCATGATGATCGGCGGGCGAAGCGCTTGTCTGAGCGCTTCGCCCGCTTTCACTGCCAAAGCGTAAAAGGACAGAGACAGATCGATGCGTGGTTTTAAGGAACCGACATTTCAGGAACGTGTGGCACTAGCGCAGCAAGCCAAAGACAAGGCACTGCAAAAACTCAAGAACAGGCCGCCGATAGATGAGGCCGAATTAGCGCGAAAGGCCGAGCAACGGCTGGCCAAAGAAGCGGCTGCTGCGGAAAAACGCGCGGCCATGCTTGCCGCCAAGGAAGTGGCCAAGGCCGAGAAGGCCGCCAGGCTCGCGGCCGAGGCCGCCGCAATCGATGCCGCAAAGCCGCCAGTTCTCACCGAGGCGGAGCGCAAGGCCGCTCGCGACGCGCGCTATGCGGCGCGCAAGAATCGCAAATAGCCAGCCGCAAAATTCCGGAGCAGGTTTCGTGATCGCACGCGAATTGCTGGGCACCGCGCAGGTTCCGGGCGGCGAGGAACTGCGGCTCTACCGTCATGACCGCGATTACATGATCGTGCTCGGCCGCAATGAATTGATGAGCAGCCGGATGAGCGGTTCGGAAGTGGCGCTCGCGGTCCAGAGCTGCGCGCGGCTTTCCGGCCGAAAGCAGCCGCGCCTGCTGATCGGCGGCTACGGCATGGGCTTCACCTTGCGCGCTGCTCTCGCCGCATTGGACCAAGACGCGCGAATCGATATCTTGGAACTGGTCCCCGAAATCATCGCCTGGGCGCGCGGACCGATGCAGGAGCTGGCGGCTGGCTGCCTTGATGATCCCCGCGTCCGACTGGTGATGGGCGACGTCGGAGAGGCGATCGGCTCGGCCGCCCGAACTTACGACGCTATCCTGCTCGACGTCGATAACGGCCCGGACGGGCTGACGCGCAGGGCCAATGACCGGCTTTACTCTGCCGCAGGACTGAGGGTCGCGATGGCCGCACTCAAGCCCGGCGGAGTGCTGGCAATATGGTCGGCGGCAAAAGATGACGCCTTCGCCGCCAGGCTGAGAAAGGCCGGCTTCGCGGTCGAGGAAGCCGCAGTCCGGGCGCGTAGCAACGGCAAGGGGCCCAGCCACGTGATCTGGTTCGCGCAGGCCCGATAAAGACGCAGCCGCCCATTTCGACCGCCATGAAATGGTTTTGTTGAAAATGTTGCGCGACTATGCCATATGAGCTGCGGGGTCATCACGCCACAAGAACAAATGACATGTTTGGCGTAGACCCCTTCGCGGCGGATTAAGTCTGCGAGCCATTGCACGGCGTTAAAAAATCGTGACGCTCTGGTTCAAAAAAGCCGATCTGCCGATTTCAATCGGTAACGGTTCCGCCATAATTTAGACAGAGACCAAGGTCTTCCAAGGATTTCAATGACCAATTTTTTTCGTATATCCACTCTTCGCAAGCAGGCAGTACTCGCCGGCGGAACCTCCGCGGCACATGCCTTTAGAACTTCATCGGCTGGCACGCTGACAAGCACACAGCTGAAGCAAATCATCGCCGAACTTATCGGCTGACATTCATGGCGGGCGGGGCTTCCGCTCCGCCGGTTTCTTATTCCGCGATTCACAGGAGCACTAAAATGGCAGACGGACCCATTCGGCCTTTCCTCATCAACAAGGATGAGGAAGGAAATTTCCGGCTGACGGTAAGGGATACGCGCTATAATTCGCAGGGCTATCCCATCGTTACCGCCGATCTTCAGACCGAGTGCTTCAAGACCGCCGCCGCCGCCAAGGCCTTCGCGCGCGACAACTTCCGGGCGGAACCCGGCCAATATGCGATGAAGTAAGCACTGCGCTTTTTCAGGCTGGCACCAATTTGAGCGCGAGCGCCTCCGCAACCTTGATGCCATCGACGGCGGCCGAGAGAATGCCCCCGGCATAGCCCGCGCCTTCTCCGGCCGGGTAAAGCCCGGCGGTGTTGAGGCTCTGGCAATCCGCCCCTCGCGTAATCCGCACCGGCGCGGAGGTCCGCGTCTCGACGCCGGTCAGCACGACGTCGGGATGGTCATAGCCGGGCAGTTGCCGGCCGAACACCGGCAACGCTTCGCGGATGGCCTGAATAGCGAAGTCGGGCAGGCAGAGCGCCAGATCGGTGGGTTTCACGCCAGGCTGGTAAGATGGGATGATCTCGCCAAACGCAGCCGAAGCCCGCCCGGCGAGAAAATCGCCCAGCTTCTGGCCAGGTGCCTTGTAGTCCGATCCGCCCGCCACGAAGGCCAGCGATTCCCAGTGGCGCTGCCAGGCGATGCCGGCCAGCGGACCGCCGGGAAAGTCCCGCTCCGGGCTGATATCGACAACAATGCCTGAGTTGGCGTTGAACTCGGCGCGTGAATGTTGGCTCATGCCATTGGTGACGACCCGCCCCTCCTCCGACGTTGCCGCCACCACGCGCCCGCCCGGACACATGCAGAAGCTGTAGACCGTTCGCCCGTTCGAAGCCTTGTGCGCCAGACTATAGGCTGCCGGGCCGAGGATCGGATTGCCCACATTGGGGCCGAAGCGCGCCTTGTCGATCCAGCCTTGCGGATGCTCGATGCGCAGGCCGATGGCAAAGGGTTTGGCCTCCAGATGCACGCCCCGGCCATGCAGCACCGCGAAACTATCGCGCGCGCTATGCCCCACCGCGAGGATGACCGCGCTTGCCGGGAGGTATTCGCCGGTGTGGAGATGCAGCCCCCGCATTCGCCGCGACCCGTCTGCCGCCACGGCGATGTCGAAATCGTCGACGCGGGTCTGGAAGCGGTATTCGCCGCCCAGTGCCTCGATCGATTCGCGGATGCTCATCACCATCGCCACCAGCCGGAACGTGCCGACATGCGGATGCGCCTCGGTCAGGATTTCCGCCGGCGCTCCCGCTTTGACGAACTCGGCCAGCACCTTGCGCCCCAGATGGCGCGGATCCTTGATTCGGCTGTAGAGCTTGCCATCGGAGAAGGTCCCCGCCCCGCCCTCGCCGAATTGCGCATTCGATTCCGGATCGAGCACCCCGCGCCGCCACAGCCCCCAAGTGTCGCGGGTACGCTCGCGCACCGCCTTGCCGCGCTCGAGGATGATCGGGCGCAGGCCCATCTGGGCCAGCACCAGCGCCGCGAGCAGCCCGCAGGGGCCCGCGCCGATCACCACCGGGCGCGGGCCGGCATAACCGGCCGGGGCTTTGGTCACGAACCGGTAGCTCGTATCCGGGCTTGGCCGGACATGCGGATCGCCGGCAAGCCGCGCGAGGACCACCGTCTCATTCGCCACCGAAACATCGAGCGAATAGACCAGCCGAATCGCGCTCTTTTTGCGCGCATCATTGCCGCGCCGCACGACGGCGAAGCGTTCAAGCTCGCCGGGCGCGACCCCCAGCCGCGCACATATGGCCTCGGGCAAGGCTTCGGGTGGATGGTCGAGGGGGAGCAGCAGGTCGGTCAGGCGGAGCACTACGCCGCTATCCCCTCCAGAACCTCGCTGGCTTCGAGCCAGGCCAGCTCTGCCGCTTCAATCCGCGCCCCTACCTCCGCACGCTGTTTCATCAACTCGGTCATGGTTAGTTTCGCCAACGCGGTCTGCGCTGCGGAAGGATCGAACATCGCCTGGTCGATGGCGCTGCGCAGATCGGTCAGCCGGGCCAGTTCCTTCTCGGCATGCTTGGCGCGGCTCCGCAGGGCCTGACCCTTTTCGCGCGCTTCGGCGGCGGCCTTGCGCTGGTCTTTCTGGCTCAGCTTCGGCTCGGACTTGCCCCGCGCCCTGGCCGGCTCCTTGGCCAGAACGAAGGCGATATATTCCTCGATCGAGCCGTCGAATTCCTTGGCCGTACCGCCATCGACCAGCACCAGCCGGTCGGCGGTCATCTCCAGCATGTGCCGATCATGGCTGACCATCACCACGGCGCCGGAATAGGCGTTTAGCGCCTGGATCAGCGCCTCGCGGGCATCGACGTCGAGGTGGTTGGTCGGCTCGTCGAGGATCAGCATATGCGGCGCATCGCGCGTAATCAGCGCCAGCGCCAGCCGCGCGCGTTCGCCGCCCGACAGCTTGCCAACTTCGGTCGTCGCCTTGGGCCCGGAAAAGCCGAAGCGGCCAAGCTGCGCCCGCACCGCCGATGGCGTCGCTCCCTTCATCAGCACACTCATATGCTGCAGCGGGGTTTCCGACCGGTCGAGTTCTTCCACCTGATACTGGGTGAAATAGCCGACCCGCATTTTGCCGCTGGCGTTCATCGCCCCGTCCATCGGCTTCAGCTGCGCCGCCAGCAGCCGCGCCAGCGTGGTCTTGCCGTTGCCGTTGCGACCGAGCAGCGCGATGCGGTCGTCGGGATCGAGCCGCAAATTAAGCCGGCTGAGCACTGGCACGCCGTCATAGCCAGCGCTGGCAAGATCGAGGGTGATCAGCGGCGGGCGCAGCTCTTCGGGACTGGGGAAATCGAAACTCAGCGACGGATCGTCGATCAGCTCGGCGATGGGCTGCATCCGGGCTAGCGCCTTGGCGCGCGATTGCGCCTGCTTGGCGGTGGAGGCACGGGCCGAATTGCGCGCGACAAAATCCTTGAGCTTTTCGCGCTCCGTTTGCTGCTTGGCCCGCGCCGAGGCGATCTGCGCCTGGCGTTCGGCGCGCTGGCGCTCGAAAGCGTCATAGCCGCCGGGGTAGAGCGTCAGCTTGCCGACCGCCAGATGCAGAATGTGATCGACGACATTGTTGAGGAAATCGCGCTCATGGCTGACCAGAAGGATGGTCGCCGGATAGGATTTGAGAAAATCCTCCAGCCACAGCACCGCTTCCAGGTCGAGATGGTTGGACGGTTCGTCGAGCAGCAGCAGATCGGGCGTGGAGAACAGCAACGAGGCGAGCGCCACGCGCATCCGCCAGCCGCCGGAAAAACTTTCGAGCGGACGGCGCTGCGCCGCCTCGTCGAAGCCGAGGCCGCTGAGGATCCGGGCGGCGCGCGAAGGCGCCGAATGGGCTTCGATGGCGATCAGCCGCTCATGGATTTCGGCGAGGCGGTGCGGATCGTCGCTGACCTCGCTTTCGACCATCAGTGCGGCGCGCTCGGTATCGGCGGCCAGCACAGTGTCGAACGGCGAGGCGTCGCCGCCCGGCGCTTCCTGCGCGATATAGCCGATGCGGCTGCCACGCGGCATCTCGACCGAGCCGCTGTCGGGCTCGAGCATGCTGGCGATCACCCGCACCAGCGTCGATTTTCCGGCACCGTTGCGTCCGATCAATCCGATCCGACCGCGCGGCGGCAGCCTGGCGGTGGCGCCGTCGATAATAGTGCGCCCGCCGAGGCGGACGGTGATGTCGGTAATATTGAGCATCGCGCGCCCTTAGCCGTTTTAACCCCCGGTCGGCAACGGCCTTTGTTGCACCGCAGCACGAGCCAACCGCGCCAGCGCTTCGTCCAGCGCCGAGAGGAAGCGCGAGCGGTCAGTTTTGCCGAATGGAAGCGGCCCGCCGATCGCGTCTCCGCCCGCCCGCAGATCGGCCATGATCGCGCGGGTGGCGATGGCACCGCCGATCGAGCCGGGGGTGAACGGCTTGCCGTTGTGGGCCATCACCACCGCGCCCGCCTTCAGGCAGCGGTCGGCCAGCAGGATGTCGCCAGTGATGACGACGCTGCGCGGCGTGCAGGCCTCAGCAATCCAGTCATCCGCCGCATCGAAAGCATCGCCCACGACCACCCGGCCGATCAGCGGATGATCGGGCACCCGGATCGGGCTGTTGCTGACGATGGTGACCGGGACGGCGTGGCGAAAGGCGACTTTGTAAACCTCGTCCTTCACCGGGCAGGCATCGGCATCGACCAGGATACGGATTTCAGCGCCGCTCACCGGGCGGGCGGGCCCTTGCCCTTGAAGCCCGGCTTGCCCTTGAAGTCCGACCTACCCTTGAAACCTGGCTTGCTCTTAAACTCTGGCTTGCTCTTGAAGTCCGACTTGTCCTTGAAGTCTGCTTTTCCCTTAAAGCCTGGCTTGCCCCTGAAGCCGGATTTGCCGGGAAATGCGGGCTTGGCCTTGTAGGGGCGATTACCGTCGCTTGCCGCCCGGCCCTCGCCGGCAGGTCGAGGCGCGAGAGTTGGCCTGCTCTCAGAGCCGGCGCGGACCTGCTCCGGTGCGCCGCGCGCCTCCTGCTGGCGCGGGGGGTTCGGTTGCTCCAGCTCATTAGCCGGCTTGTCCTGACGCGGGGCGTGAGATTGCTCCGGCGCACCGCGCGGGACGTGCTGGCGGGGAGCGTGGGGTCGCTCCGGCGCGCCGCGCGGCTCATGCTGGCGAGGAGCGCGCGGCTCGTGCTCGCGGGGAGCGCGGCGGGTGTTTTCTTTGGCCGCATCGCGGGGCGTTTCGGGCGATGGCTCGATGGTGATACCGCTCTCGTCCTCACTTCCCGGAACCGCTGTCCGGATCAACGCCGCGCGGAACTTCGCCTCCACACTGCGGGGAACCTGGAAGAAGGTTTCGCTGGCGGCGATCCGGATGGCGCCGATCTCGTTGCGGGTGATGTGGCCACGGCGGCACAGCAGCGGCAGGATCCAGCGCGGGTCGGCGTTTTGGCGGCGGCCAATGTCCATTCGGAACCAGACAGTATCGTCGAAGCCCTCGCGGTGATGGTCCGGTCGGCCCTGCTCAGCGCCGCTAGTGCGCTTGGCCGAGAGGTCGATAAGTTCTTCCGGCTGCGGCAGACGGCTGCTGTGCACCCGCACCAGCGCCGTGGCGATCTCTTCCGGAGTCTTCTGCTCGAGCAACCTTGCGGCCAGCAGGCGCTCTTCCTCGCTGGCCTCGACCGGTTCGAGCAGCGCCGAGAACAGCCGCTCGCGGTCCTGCTGGCGAATCGATTCGGGGCTTGGCACCTCGACCCAGTCAGCGGCAATGCGCGCGCCGCGCAGCATCATTTCGACCCGGCGCCGGCGCGGATAGGGCACGATCACCACCGCGGTGCCCTTCTTGCCCGCCCGCCCGGTCCGGCCCGAACGGTGCTGCAAGATCTCGGCATCGCGCGGAATCTCGACATGGATCACCAGGCTCAGCGAGGCGACATCGATGCCGCGCGCGGCGACATCGGTGGCGACGCAAACCCGCGCCCGCTTGTCGCGCAGCGCCTGCAAGGCGTGGTTGCGCTCGTTCTGGCTGTGCTCACCCGACAGCGCGACTGCGGCGAATCCACGCTCGACCAGCGCTGCATGCAGGTGGCGGACGTTGTCGCGCGTCGCGCAGAACAGCATCGCGGTCTCGGCCTCGTGGAAGCGCAGCAGGTTGATCACCGCATGCTCGATATCCGCAGGAGAGACCGCGACGGCCTGATAGGTGATATCGCCATGTCCGCGGTCGTCACCGACGGTGGAGATGCGCAGACCATCGCGCTGATAGCGCTTAGCCAGCGCGACGATCGGCCGGGGCATGGTTGCCGAAAACATCAGCGTACGGCGCTCGCCCGGGGTGGCGTCGAGGATTTGCTCGAGATCGTCGCGGAAACCCATGTCGAGCATCTCGTCCGCCTCATCGAGCACGGCGAAACGCAGCTTGGACAGCTCGAGCGCGCCGCGTTCAAGATGATCGCGCAGCCGGCCAGGCGTGCCGACCACGATATGGGTGCCGGCAAACAGCGCGCGCCGCTCCGCCGACGGGTCCATCCCGCCGACGCAGGTGGTGATGCGCGCCTTCAGCCCGGCTAACAGCCAGGTCAGTTCCCGGCTTACCTGCAGGGCAAGCTCGCGCGTTGGCGCGATGACCAGCGCAATCGGCGGGCCGTATCCCGGCATCTCCGCGCCGTCCGCCAGCAGCTGCTGGGCCATTGCGAGGCCGAAGGCGACCGTCTTGCCCGAGCCGGTCTGCGCCGAAACGATCAGATCGCGGCCCATGGCATCGGGCTCGAGTACAGCCGCCTGAACCGGTGTCAGGTCGGTGTAGCCCCGGTCGGTCAGGGCGGCGGCAATCGGTGGGGCAAGATCGGGAAATGGCATGAAAACTCTACATCAAAAACGGGGGACGCCAGTCGAGGGGCAATTCTGTTCCTTGTGCGCACAGAAACAATAGGACCGTGCTTCGACAAGCTCAGCATAGGCGGATCTTATTGGATCAGATCATGCGCGCGCCAATCTGCTATCTCGGCGGCAGATGGGCCCCATACAGACAGATGCGCCGAACCGCCATCACCAATCGGCTGCGCGGCAAAACAGGTTCTTTCGCGCGCATTGCCCTTCCCCCGCCTTAAAGCACCTTAAACTTTGCGCTGTCATAACCGGGCGATGGCAAGGAATATCCCACCGGTTGCAGCTGCGCCCCACAGCCCGAGCCCGCAGCCTGCGAACAGCGTTCCGGACATCGTTATCGCGGTGCTGGCGCATAATGAGGAGCGACGTATCGCCGCCTGCCTCGCAAGTCTGCCGCTGAGCGATCCTGCTATCGCGGTCCATGTCGTGGTGAACGGTTCGCGTGACCGCACCGCCGCGATTGCCCGCTCGATTGGCGGCACCGTGACAGTTCACGTCTGGCCCGAGGGCGGCAAGTCGCGGAGCTGGAACCGGTTTGTGCTGGATACGCCGGTCAGCGCGTCGCGGGCGTTTATTTTTGTCGATGGCGATGCGGAACTGGTGCCCGGATCGATTGCTGCACTGGCGCAAACACTCGCCGCCAATCCGGCCGCGAACGCCGCAGCAGGACTGCCATGCAATGGCCGCAGGGCTGGCAAATACCGGGAGGAACTGATCGCCAGCCACGGCATATTCGGCGATCTCTATGCACTCTCCGCCGGCTTTGTCGACCGCCTGCGCGCCAGCGGCATTCGCCTGCCCGACGATCTGGTCGGGGACGACGGCCTGGTCGGCGCGCTGGCCAAGACCAATCTGGGCGGGCTGGATGATTGGCGCGAGGAGCGGGTGTTGCCGTGCGTGGAAGCAGGCTTTCTGTGTGAACCGGCGCGGCTGACCTCTTGGCCCAGCCTGACCAATCAGTACCACCGAATGATCAATTACAGCGTACGGCGATTCCAGAACCGGATTATTACAACAATCCTGCGCGAAAGCGGTCCGCACGACCTGCCCCGCCGATTCGCCGCTCTTTATCCCCGATGGATCGCCAGCATGACCCCCCGAAGACACGCGGTCTGGTGGTGGTTCGACTGTCAGGCGTTGGCCCGCATGCGCTCAGTCGCAGTCGCAAAAAGTGTTCCAGAGGCAATATCATGACTGTCAGCCATTCGCGACGTTGATAATCAGTCGCGTATGGCCCGTACCACGCGCCGGTCAGTAATAGCTGCGGCACACCGCCTCAGGAAGCGGCGGCAACCAATTCTATGATCGGGCCTGTGGAACCTTGCGGCGCCATGCCGTTGTCCAGGATACTCGCCGCTCGCCGCCGGAATTCCGCTGCCATGGCCTGATGCATCATGCGGGCCGGAGCATCGTCGGTAGCACTCGCCAGTCGATCATGCATTCTTGCCCGTTCCAGGCAATCTGCATGGCTATCAGTATTGGTCATCGACCAATCTCCTTATTACGGCCTTGCGCTCGCAGCGCTGTCTTAACGTCACGCCATCAACTGCGGCGCTCGCTGGTTACGATTTTGGCACCTCTATCGAGCAGCGTTTACGCCTGTTTTCAGCGAATGAAAACGCTAAAATCGCCAGTGTGTGTCTCGAATCGGTTATGCCCAGCCGCCCGCCTGGGGCGAGACGCGGTGTTGCTTGCGCTGCTTTCGGGTTTCGCCATCCACTTCATCCAGGCAAACTCCGTAACCCCATAGATTGGCGAGGTTTTGCAAAACCATCGCGAGATCGCCTTCCTCCAGCAGCACACCATCGGCGACCTGATGTTCCAGCATCAGCACCCGGTCGCCGGCGAAATCGACATCGACGATCTGGATATCCGGCTCCTGCCGGCCGATATCGTATTCCCGCGCCAGCGCCCGGCGAATGCGCCTGTAGCCGCGCTCATTGTGGATCGCATCGACCTTCAGTTCGGACTCGGCTTCATGATCGAGGATCTGGAACAACCGCCACTTGCGGATCAGATGCGGGCTGAGAAACTGGCCGACGAAGCTCTCGTCGCGGTAGTTCGCCCAGATATCCTTCAGCACGCTCATCGCATCGCCGGAGCCGGCGATAGGGCCGAACCACAGGCGGTCCTCGTCGGTGGGCACGGTGCAGACCCTTTCGATGTCCTGCATGATGCCCAGACCCAGCGCATAGGGATTGAACCCGCCAAAATGACCGGAATCGAATGTCGGCTGATGGACGACATTGGTGTGCGACTGCAGGAATTCGAGGAACGAGCCATCCGTCAACTGCCCGCGCTCGTGCAGCGTCGTCATGATCCGGTAGTGGCAGTAGCTGGCGGTGCCCTCGTTCATCACCTTGGTCTGGCGCTGGGGGTAGAAATATTGCGCGATCAGCCGGACAATGCGCAAAATCTCGCGCTGCCAGTCTTGCAGCTTGGGGGCTGATTTTTCGAGGAAATAGAGGATGTTCTCCTGCGGCAGGTTGAGCGCCTGGCGCCGCGCATCCGCCTTTGCCGGCGGCAATTTCCCGCCCTTTGGCAGGGTGCGCCAGAGGTCGTCGTAAATCCCTTCGCGGTAGGCATGCCGCTCGGCCTCGCGCGCCGCTTCCGCCCTGAGATCGCGCGCGCGGATTTGCGTGCTGCGATGCACGCCCTGGTTCATCAGGGCATGCGCCGCATCGAGCACCTGCTCGACGGCGATCTGGCCGTGGCGCTCCTCGCAACTCGCGATGTAGCGCTTGGCGAAGGCAAGATAGTCGAGAATGCCCTCGGCGTCGGTCCACTGCTTGAACACGTAATTGTTCTTGAAGAAGTGATTATGCCCGAACGCGGCATGCGCGATCACCAGCGTCTGCATCGTCGCGCTGTTTTCCTGCATGAGATAATTCACGCAAGGGTCGGAATTGATCACCAGCTCATAAGCCAGCCCGCGTAGCCCCTTGCGGTACATCAGGTCATTGGCGACGAACTGCTTGCCGAACGACCAGTGTTTGTAGAACAGCGGCATGCCAACCGACGAATAGGCATCGAGCATTTGCTCGACGCTGATGATCTCGATCTGGTTGGGATAGATGTTGAGCCCCATCTCGCCCAGCGCGATCGGCTCGATGGTATCGTAAATCCGCTGGATCAGCTCGAAGTCCCAGTCGCTCCCCTCGAACAGCGGAAAGGAGGCAAAGTCGAGCATCAGGCGGCTGTCCTGCCGCCGACGCCGCGGCGCTGGAACAGTTCGCGGAACACGGGATAAATTTCGCGGCGATCGTGCACCTTGCGCATGACGAAATGGCCGTGTTTACCGGTGATCGTCTGATAGGCGGCCCATAGATCGGTTTCGGGTTGGCCCATGCCCAGCCCTCCGGGAAATTCCTCCCGGCCGACTTCGAGATATGCGACATATTGCGCCACCGGCAGGATCGCATCCTGCATCAGCGCGACCGTGCGGGGATTGTCGCTGCCGAAATTGTCGCCGTCGGAAGCCTGTGCGACATAAATGTTCCAGTCGTCGGGCCGGTAGCGCGCGCGCATCACTTCGACCAGTTTTTCCAACGCGCTGGATACGCGGGTGCCGCCCGAGACGGTGCTGTAGAAAAAGGTCTCCTCATCGACTTCGGCGGCTTGCTCAGTGTGGTGGATGAATATCACATCGACGTGCTTGTAGCAGCGGGTCAGAAACAGGTGGAGCAAGGCGAAGAAGCGCTTGGCGAGATCCTTCATATGCTCGTTCATCGATCCCGATACGTCCATCAGGCAGAACATCACCGCCTGGGCGACCGGTTTGGGTATCGGTTCGAAGCGGCGATATTGCAGATCGACCGGATCGATATAGGCGATGATGCCCCGCCGACGCACGATCCGCGCTTGTTCCTCGCGCAATGCCGCGAGCCGTTCGGCATCGTCCGGCAGGGGTGGTTCGCGCGCCTCGATCTCGGCGATCTCGTCGGCCAGCCGCTGCAGCTCGGCCCGGCCCGGCCGGTGGAGCGCGCGGCGGCGGGACAGCGCCTTCTGCATGGTCCGCCCGATCGATAGGTTGGACGGCGAGCCGGCGGTGGTATAGCCGGCGCGCCGGATCCCCTCGACATTGCCGTGAACCAGCTTGCGCTTCTCCAAATCCGGCAATTCAAGATCCTCAAGAAACAGATCGAGAAATTCCTCGCGTGACAGCACAAAGCGGAAGTCGTCCTCGTCCTCGCCGGTGCCGGCCTGCGATCCGCCGCCGCCGCCACCGGGCGGCGGGCGTTCGATGCCGTCGCCTTCGAGATATTCCTTGTTGCCCGGGAACACCCGCTCGCGGTTACCGCCGGCGGGCGAGCGGCGCAGCACTGGCTCCTTGACGCCGCTGCGGGCGATAACAATTTCGCCTTCCTGCTCAAGATCCTTGATGCTGCGGTCTTTAAGGCTTTCGCGCACCGCCTGCTGCACGGCTGCCTTGGCCCGCCGCAAAAATCGCTGCCGGTTGACCAGGCTCTTGCCGCCAGGGTTCAATCGTCGGTCGATGATATGCATTCGGTCCGGCCTGTCTCCGTCAGCCTGCCTGCTTTACCCTGATGTACCATTCAACGAGCCGGCGGACCTGACGTTCCGTATAACCGCGCGACACCATCCGCTCGACGAACTCGCCATGCTTGCGCGCACTCTCGCCATCCTTCTGCGAGCCGAAGCTGATTACCGGCAGCAGGTCTTCAACCTGACTGAACATGCGCTTCTCGATAACTTCGCGAATCTTCTCATAAGACGTCCACGACGGGTTGCGGCCTTCGTTGGCGGCGCGCATGCGCAGCGCGAACTTTACCACTTCGTTGCGGAAGTCCTTGGGATTGGCGATGCCGGCGGGCTTTTCGGTCTTCGACAGTTCCTGGTCGATGATCTCGCGCTGGAGCAATTGGCCGGTGTCAGGGTCTTTGAAGTCGAGATCCTCGATCCAGGCATCGGCATAGGCGACATAGCGGTCGAACAGGTTCTGGCCATAGTCGTTGTAGGATTCGAGGTAGGCCTTCTGCACCTCGTTACCGATGAATTCGGCATAGCGCGGGCCGAGGTCCCCCTTGACGAACTCCAGATAGCGCGCCTCAGTCTCGTTGGGGAACTGTTCCTGCCTGACCATGCGTTCCAGTACATACATCAGATGGACCGGGTCGGCGGCGATCTCCACCGTGTCGTGATTGAACGTTGCCGAGAGCGCCTTGAAGGCGAAGCGGGTTGATATGCCGTTCATACCCTCATCGACACCGGCTGCGTCGCGGTATTCCTGCATGCTCTTGGCGCGCGGATCGATTTCGCGCAGCATCTCGCCGTCGTAGACCCGCATCTTCGAATAGAGGTTGGAATTCTCATGCTCGCGCAGCCGCGTGAGGACCGAAAACCGCGCCAGCATTTCGAGCGTGCCGGGCGCGCAAGAGGCGTCCGAGAGGTCTGATTCGCGCAGCAGCTTTTCATAGACCTGGCGTTCTTCGCTCGACCGCAGGCAATAGGGCACCTTGATCACATAGATGCGGTCGATGAAGGCTTCGTTGTTCTTGTTGTTCTTGAAATTCTGCCATTCGGATTCGTTCGAATGGGCCATGATCATGCCGGAAAAGGGGATCGCGCCGATGTTCTCGGTACCGATATAATTGCCCTCCTGCGTCGCGGTCAGCAGCGGGTGGAGCATCTTGATCGGCGCCTTGAACATCTCGACAAACTCGAGAATGCCTTGATTGGCGCGGTTGAGTCCGCCCGAATAGCTGTAGGCATCGGGATCGTTCTGCGAGAGCATTTCCAGCTTGCGGATATCGACTTTGCCGACCAGCGAGGAAATATCCTGGTTGTTTTCGTCGCCCGGCTCGGTCTTGGCGATACCGATCTGGCGCATCCGCGAGGGCATCAGCCGGACCACCTTGAACCGCGAGATATCGCCGCCGAACTCATCAAGCCGCTTGGTGCACCACGGGCTGATGAGCCCGGTGAGGCGGCGGCGCGGGATGCCAAAGCGATCCTCGATCATCGCGCCGTTGACCTCGGGATCAAACAGCGCCAGCGGACTTTCGAAGATCGGGCTGATCTCGTCGCCGGCCTTGAGCGCGTAGATCGGATGCACTTCCATCAGCGCCTTCAGCCGCTCGGCCAGCGACGATTTTCCGCCGCCGACCGGGCCGAGGAGATAGAGGATCTGCTTGCGTTCTTCGAGGCCCTGCGCGGCATGGCGCAGGAAACTGACGATCTGCTCGATCGTCTGTTCCATCCCGTAGAAGTTCTCGAAATTCGGATAAAGCCGGATCGTCCGGTTCATGAAAATCCGCCCGAGCCGCTGGTCCCGCGCGGTATCGACCAGTTCCGGCTGACCGATTGCCGCCAGCAGCCGTTCCGGCGCGGTAGCATACATCAAAGGATCGGCGCGGCAGCCGGTCAGATAGTCCTCGAGCGACATCTCAACCTGACGCTGCTCGTCATAGGTTCGCATGTAATCCGAAAAAAAGTCTGTCGCAGCCATCCGCTGAACTCCCGCTTTTGCAGTCGCCCTCTCCAGCTAATATAGGCACCGGCAAACGATCCGACCAGTGCGCTGCAAGAATGTGGGAAAAATCTAGGAGGATAATCGGCTAAAGCCGCTCAAGTCGCGTCGTAATGGGAATGGTGCAATTCTAGCTGCAACCGCTTTCCGGCAAGCAAAACCCCTTGCCATCGCGCCTTGCTGCATTGCACAATGCAGTATGCGGATCGCCATCATCGATGAAAGCGCAATGCGTGCCGCGGTGATCCGGGAAGGTCTTGCCGCGCTGGACGATTGCGAAATATTCGTCGTTACCGAACGCAAGGGACTGGTCGTCCGGATCGGCGAAATCGCGCCCGACATCGTCTTGATCGACCTCGGCAATCCCTCACGCGATGTGCTGGAGGAATATTTTGCCGTCAGCCGCGCGCTGGCGCGGCCGATCGCCATGTTCGTCGACGAATCCGACGAGGAATCCATCGCCGCTTCGGTCGATGCCGGCGTTTCGGCCTATGTTGTCGATGGACTGGCGCCGCAGCGTATCCGGCCCCTGCTCGATCTCGCGGTGCGCCGTTTCAATGCCTTTGCCAGGCTGCAATCCGACCTCGCCGAGGCCCGCGGCAAGTTGGCCGAGCGCGATGCCATCGACAAGGCCAAGCGCATCCTGATGGATAGCAGGGGGCTGGCGGAGCCCGCGGCCTATGCCGAATTGCGCCGCACGGCGATGAACCAGGGACGCCGCATCGCCGAGATCGCCGAAGCGCTCATCACTGCGCAGGAATTGCTGGGAGGCCGCAAGATGGACAAGCCGCGATGAGCCGCGAACTGACAATCGGGTTCCTGCCGCTGGTCGACGCCTGCCTACCGATCCTCGCGCGCGAGCACGGCTTTGCCGAGGCGGAGGGGCTGTCGCTGCGGCTGGTCAAGGATATCAGCTGGGCCACCGTGCTCGACCGGCTGCTCTACGGCCACAGCGACGCAGCACATATGGTCGCGCCGCTGGCGATCGCGACGACGCTGGGCCGCGCCCGCCCTGCCCAGCCGCTGTCAGTGCCCTTCGTGCTGGGGCTCAACGGCAATGCCATCACCATGCGTCCTGACCTTGCCGCGCTGGTTGTGCCGGCGGGCGGCCTCGGCAATCCAACCGAGGTCGGCAGCGCTTTGCGCAGGATTGCGCAGGAGCGCAGGGCGCGGGGCGAAACTCTGCGGTTCGGCGTCGTTCACCGCTTTTCCAGCCACAACTACATGCTGCGCTACTGGCTCGCGGCCTGCGGGATGCGGCCAGATCACGACGTCGAGATTACGACCGTAGCGCCGCCGTTCTGCGCCGATGCGCTCAAAGCCGGCGAAGTCGATGCGATCTGCGTCGGCGAGCCGTGGGGCAGCGTCGCGGTGGCGAGCGGCGCGGGGCAGATCGTGCTGTTCACCGCGCAGATCTGGCGGCGGGGCGTGGAAAAGGTACTGGCGCTGCGCGAGGGCGTAATGGATGCGCGGCGTGGGGAGATCGAGGCGCTGATCCGGGCGCTGGTCAAGACCGGGCGCCACTTCGTCGATCCGGAAAACTGGGAGACTAATGCCGCGATCCTCGCCCGAGCCGAATATCTCGACGCCTCACCGACGCTGATTCGCCACGCAATCTCCGACCGGCTGCCGCTTAAACGAAGCGGACGGGCTGTGCACTTTCCCGATTTCATGTTTCAATACTGCGAGGCGGCGAACTTTCCCTGGGTTAGTCAGGCGGAATGGCTCTACACCCAGATGGTGCGGTGGGATGGGCTGGTGTTCGACTCCGCCGATGCCGCCAGGGCCGCGCGAGTTTTCCGACCGGATGTCTACCGCAGTGCACTCATCGGCACCGGTGAGCCGCTGCCGGGCGCGAGTTCCAAAGTTGAAGGGAGTATCGCAGCTCCTACCGGGGTAGGCACCCAGCAGGGGACCATGATATTGGAAAGAAATCTTTTTTTCGACGGCGGCGTGTTCGATCCGGCCGATCTGCCCGGTTACCTGGCCCAGCTGCCCTAACCGAATCTTTTTTGTTGCACTGCAAAATAAAGCTTTACCCCCCCCCGGGGAACCGGTTAGACAACAGCCAGCGGAGCAGGCGCAGTCCAAAGAGGGACGGCAAAGCGTTCTCCGCTGAACAGTAACATTGCGTGGCAACGTCGCCGCCCGAACTGGACCCCTCCGGGGCCAAGTCGAGGCGGTTTTTTTGTGTCCGCAAAGATGGAGCGCGCCCGATGGGCAAGGGCAAATCAGGGCAGCAGCAAAACGGCGATCAATGCCGCCGCGAGCAGCGCGCTGACTACCTGCCAGAAGCGCACCGGGTCGCGCTGGATCAGGGGCAGGCCTTGCTTCGCGCCGCTGTCGAGCGCGCCGCCACCTTCGAGTGCGCGGAGAAGTTCAATCGTGTCGCCGAAGCGGGCATTGCGCTCCGGCTGGATCGTCGTGAGGATCGCATCGTCGAGCCAACTGGGAATTTCCGGGCGGTGCCGCGAGGGCGGCACGGGACGGCCGAAGCGCGGACGCTGGAACGCCTCCTGTTCGCCGTACGGCCATTTGCCGGTGAACCAGCGATAGAGCGTGACGCCGAGCGCGAACTGATCGGTGAGCTCGTCGCCGGCGTTGCCCTCGAATTGTTCGGGAGCCATGAAGCCTGGCGTTCCGGGGATTTCGTCGCTGAGAAAGTCCTCGACGCGGGGCAGCCGGGCAACGCCAAGGTCGATAAGCTTGAGCCCGCCGTCCTTGGTGAGCATGACATTGTCCGGCTTGATGTCGCGGTGGATCACCTCCAGCCGGTGCAACGCCGCCGCCGCGCGGGTGAGCCGCACCGCCTGTTCGACCCCGGTTTGCAGCGAGGGCAGCGCACGCTTCAGCCGTTCCGCCATGGTCTCGCCCTCAAGCAGCGGCTGGACGCCGTAAAGCGCGGTTTGCCGATCGGGCCGGACCGGGTGAGCGGCCAGCATGAAGGGGCTGGAAACCCGCTGGGCGAGCAGCATTTCGCGGGCGAAAGCGAGCCGCAGCGCGCGCTCGGACAGCACTTCGCGGCGCGGAAATTTAAGCACGACCTGGCTCTTGTCCTCGCCGTCGCGGGCGACCAGCAGCACGGCATGGCGGCCTTCGCTGAGCACCCGTTCGATGGCGAAGCCGTCGATGCTCTCACCGGGCCTGGGCGGCTCGGCAAAGGGCAGTGCGGAGAGGCCGGCGAGGATACCGTCGTGGTCGGGTGCGGGCAGGCGGACAATATCGATCACCAGCGCGGTGGCGTTGTCCTTGCCGCCGGCAGCCAGCGCGGCATCGGCGAGCATGTCGGCAGTCGCCTCGGAGCTGGCGTTTTCCCGCAGAATCGCGGCGATTTTCGCTGCCGAGAGCACGCCATGGATGCCGTCGCTGGTCAGCAACAGACGGTCATGCTCGGCGAGTTCTATGGCGGCATGATCGAGCCGCAGTTGAGGCTCCATTCCCAGCGCGCGGATAAGCACATGGCTGAGGTCGGGCTCCGGACGGACGTGGTCAGTCGTCAGACACGTCAGCCGGCCGCCGCTCAGCCGCCAGGCCCGGCTGTCGCCGACATGGACGAGATGGCCGCGCCGCCCGCGCAGAGCGAAGGCGGTGAAGGTGGTCGCGCTGTGGGCCATGCTGTCGCCGCGCCCCTGCGCATACAGCCAACGGTTATAGGCGGAGAGCGGGATCTGCATCGCGGCGACGGGGCCGAGTGTGTCGGGAATTGCGTAGAAACCTTCTATCAGCGACCGCACCGCCAGTTCCGCCGCCGCCCGGCCTTCCTTGCCGCCGCTGACGCCGTCCGCCACTGCTGCGATCAAACCGTGGCGCGCGCGCTCCGTCGCCGACCCCAGATGCACCCCCCCGAAGTCCTGGTTCTGCTCGCGCGGCCCGATCCGGCTGGCAAAGCCCGCCGCCACAACCAGCTCACCAGAATCGCGCATATTTTCACAGCCCCGATCACGCCGGCATCGCGCCCGCACGTGTGAGGATCCGTTCCAATTTCGTCACGTCAAGTCAAAGGAGAAAACAGCAATGGCTTCGCTCGCTCCAGGTCAGGGAAAAAAACCGGGGACCACTAAACCGGTTGGTGCCAGCTTCTGGCAATCGGGTCACCGCCCGACCCTGCTCGCCGCTTTCCTCTATTTCGATGTCGCTTTCATGGTCTGGGTGATGCTCGGCCCGCTGGCGCCGATCATCTCCAAGGAACTCGGGCTCGATCCCGCGCAAAAGGGCCTGATGGTCGCGGTCCCGACGCTCGCCGGCGCAGTGCTGCGTCTGGTCAACGGCTTGCTGGTCGACCGCATCGGGCCGAAACTGACCGGTACGATCGGCCAGGTGATCGTCATCGCCGGGCTGTCCTTCGCCTGGTATTTCGGCGTGAGTACTTATGAGGGAACCTTGGCGGTCGGCGTGATCCTCGGCTTTGCCGGGGCCAGCTTTGCCGTCGCACTCCCGCTGGCCAGCCGCTGGTATCCACCCGAGCATCAGGGCAAGGCGATGGGCGTTGCCGGCATGGGCAATTCCGGCACGGTGTTCGCTTCGCTGTTCGCTGCGTTGCTGGCAACGGCGTTCGGCTGGAACAATGTCCTCGGCCTGGCGGTGATCCCGCTGATGATCGTTTTCGTGTTCTATCTTTTCGCCGCGAAGGACAGCCCCGATCAACCGGCGCCAAAATCGCTATCGGCCTATGGTGAAGTGCTCAAGGACAAGGACGCCTGGTGGTTCATGCTGTTCTACGGCGTCACCTTCGGCGGCTTCGTCGGCCTGTCGAGCTCGCTGCCGACCTATTACGCCGACAGCTTCGGGGTGACCCCGATCATCGCCGGTTACTGCACCGCTGCGGGTGTGTTCATGGGTTCGTTGCTGCGCCCGGTCGGCGGCGCGCTGGCCGACCGCTTCGGCGGCATCCGCACGCTGACTATGGTCTATATCCTTGCCGCTGGCCTGCTCGCAATCATCGCCACCGGTCCGGCAACTCTGCCGCTGGCAGTCGCGCTGTTCGTCGTCACGCTGGGCACCCTTGGCGTCGGCAATGGCGCGGTGTTCCAGCTGGTGCCGCAGCGCTTCCGCAACGAGATCGGGGTGATGACCGGGCTGGTCGGCTTTGGCGGCGGGCTCGGAGGTTTCTACCTGGCCTCCTCGCTCGGCTTTGCCAAGCAGCTTACCGGCAGCGCCTCATTGGGCTTCATGATCTTTGCGGGACTGGCGTTGGTCGCACTGATCGGCCTCACCGCAGTCAAGGGTCGCTGGCGGACGACCTGGGGCGCGGCGCTGCAGGGTGCCCGGATCTAGCCTTCGTCACTTCCGGGGCGGAGGCAAGCCTTCGCCCCGTACCTTCGCGCAGAACGATCGGACCCGCGTTCAAGCGGGCCGCAACCCTCGGGGGAGGGCCTGACGGGCACAACGCACGCCAGGAGGATTTCATGAGGAACCCAACCCCCTACGCCATCGCATTGGCCCTTGCCATTGCGCAACCCGCGCTCGCTGCTCCGCCGCCGCCGCACAAATTCGGCGACCCGGTGGCGGTCAGTGACGAGATCACGCTCGATCCGATCATTGACGGACGTTTGCGCTGGGAGAATGTCGACCAGCCGGCCACCGATGCCGATGCCGTGACCTTGCGGCTGCGCGCCGGCTTCGAGATGAAGCACAAGCCCTCAAACCTCGCATTTCTGGCCGAGGCCGAGGGCACTGTCGCACTTGGCAAGCGCTACAACGCCTTTCCGTATCCCGTGCCGAGCAGCCAGCGCCGCCCCCAATTCTCGGTGGTGCCGGACCCTGAGAATATCGAACTTAACCGGCTGCAGCTGCAATACAAGGGCAAGGCGGTGACGTTGACCGCCGGACGCCAGCGGATCAACCTTGACGACCAGCGCTTCGTCGGCGCGGCCGGCTGGCGGCAGAACGAGCAGACGTTCGATGCGGTGCGCGGTGAGGCCAAATTCGGGCCTGTTGCCCTCGATGCGGCCTATGTGATCAGCCAGCGCACCATCTTCGGCATGGATGGCGATGGGCGCACAGCGTTCGACGGCGACTTCGTGTTCCTCGGCACGGGCGCGAAACTGGGCCCGGTCCAGCTAAAGGGATTTGCCTATCTGCTCGATTATGACGCCAAGGAACAGGCGGGCGCCCTGGCGGTCGCTATGGCCGATACCCAGACCTACGGCCTGCGCGCCACGACCAGCCTGCCACTGACGAAGGCGATCAAGCTCAACCTGGCGGCAAGCTATGCCCGCCAGTCGGACTGGAAGCAGAACCCGGTCGATTACGGCGCGGACTATATTGCCGGCGAGGCCGGCATCGCCTGGAAAGGCCTGGCGGTGACCGGCGGCTACGAAAAGCTCGGCGCCAGCAATGGCCGGTCCTTCCAGACGCCGATGGCGACGTTGCACAAATTCAACGGCTGGGCCGATCGGTTTCTGGTGACGCCCGCAGCTGGCCTGCAGGATATCTATGGCGGAATGGCCTACAAGTTCGACGGCGTGAAGGCGCTGCCCGGGCTGAACGCCGCAGTGACCTATCACCAATACGACAGCGATGTCGGCGGCATCGACTACGGCAATGAGTGGAATGCCTCGCTTGGCTTCAAGCTGGCGCGGGGCGTCAGTTTGCTGGCGAAATACGCCGATTACAACGCCAAGGGCTTTGGCGTGGATACCAGGATTTTCTGGTTGCAGGGCGAATTCACGTTCTGAGCTTCGCTCCAGATGCCCGGAGACTTGCTGCACTGCAAAATAGGCCTTGCAGCGCCCTGCGCGAATCGGTTACACCCGGCGCAAGCGAATTGCGCCGTCCAACGAAGGCCGATCCAGCGCCGTCGCTTCAGCACTGACTACGCGTGGCAATGAAGCCGCCCGTACCGCTCCAGCATGGACCGGTTCGTGGCGGCTTTTCTGCGTTTGCGCATCGCGAAATGGAGATGCAACCGTGAATGCGCCGATGAATTTCAATGCCCGGGATGCACATGTCCGCGAGCGGCTGGTCGTGATCGGCAACGGCATGGCCGGATGCCGTGCGGTGGAGGAAATCCTCGCTCGCGATCCCGCCCGCTTCGACATCGCGATATTCGGCGCTGAGCCGCGGGTGAACTACAACCGCATCATGCTCTCGCCGGTGCTGGCTGGCGAGAAAGAGTTCGACGATATCGTCATCAATGATGCCGCCTGGTACACCGATAACGGCATCACGCTGATCTCGGGCGATCCGGTGGTGCAGATCGACCGCAGGGCTCAGACGGTCATCGCCCGCTCGGGCCGGGTCGAGCCCTATGACCGGCTGCTGATCGCGACCGGCTCGGATCCCTTCATCATCCCGATCCCGGGCAAGGATCTGCCCGGCGTCGTCACCTTCCGCGACCTGGATGACGTGGACAAGATGCTCGCCGCGGCCGAGCGCGGGGGCTCGGCGGTGGTGATCGGCGGCGGCCTGCTCGGGCTGGAGGCAGCGCATGGCCTTTCGCTGCGCGGTATGGCTGTCACGGTCATCCATCTCATGCCGACGCTGATGGAGCGCCAGCTTGACGAGGCGGCCGGCTGGCTGCTCAAGGCCGAACTGGAACGGCGCGGCCAAGTGATCCTGACTGGCGCGGATACCGCCGAAATCCTCGCCAAAGACGGTCATGTCGCTGGCGTGAGACTGAAAGGCGGCAGCGAAATTCCCGCCGATATCGTCGTCATGGCAGTGGGCATCCGCCCCGCCACCGCTCTGGCCAAGTCGGCCGGGATCGATGTTGAACGCGGCATTCTGGTCGACGATCACATGGTCACTTCGGATCCGGCGGTGATGGCGGTCGGCGAATGCGTCCAGCACCGCGGCGCCTGCTACGGACTGGTCGCACCGCTGTGGGACATGTGCCGGGCGCTGGCCGATCATGTGACCGGAGACGCGCCGGAAGGCTCGGGGGGCTACGAAGGATCGGTAACCTCAACCAAACTCAAGGTATCCGGCATCGACGTATTTTCGGCCGGCGATTTCTCCGGCGGCGACGGCGCGGAGGATATCGTCATGCGCGATGCCGCGCGCGGGATCTACAAACGCGTCATCGTCCGCGCAAGCCGTGTGGTCGGTGCGGTGCTCTATGGCGATACCGCGGATGGCAACTGGTATTTCGATTTGTTGAAGCAGGGCGCAGACATCTCCGATATCAGGGAGGCGCTGATCTTTGGTCAGGCTTTCGCGTCCGGGGGTGCGCTAGCGGACCCTAATGCCGCCGTTGCCGCCCTCTCGGACGCTGCCGAGATCTGTGGTTGCAACGGCGTTTCCAAAGGCGCGGTGGTGAAGTGCATCGAAGGCGGCGCAACCAGCCTCGATGCGGTCCGCTCGGTCTGCAAGGCCTCGGCCAGCTGCGGCTCCTGCACCGGCCTGGTCGAGAGCCTGCTCAGCCTGACGCTGGGCGGCGAGGTCGAGCGCAAGGCGAAGACAGTGTGCAAATGCACCAGCTTCACCCACGACGACGTCCGCCGTCTGATCCCGGAAAAGCAGCTCAGGGCGATCCCGCAGCTGATGCAGGAGCTTCACTGGTCGACGCCCGACGGTTGCGCCTCCTGTCGCCCGGCGCTCAACTACTACCTGCTCTGCGCCTGGCCGGGCGAATATGCCGATGACCAGCAGAGCCGCTTCGTCAACGAGCGGATGCACGCCAATATCCAGAAGGATGGCACCTATTCGGTGGTCCCGCGGATGTGGGGCGGCCTCACCAACCCGCGCGAGCTGCGCGCGATCGCCGATGTGGTGGAAAAGTTCAACGCGCCGATGGTCAAGGTGACTGGCGGCCAGCGGCTCGACATCTTTGGCATCAAGAAAGAAGATTTGCCCGCGGTCTGGGCGGATCTGAACGCCGCCGGCATGGTCTCGGGTCATGCTTACGGCAAATCCCTGCGCACGGTGAAGACCTGTGTCGGCAGCGAATGGTGCCGCTTCGGCACCCAGGATTCGACCGGGCTCGGTGTGCAGATCGAGCAGATGACCTGGGGCAGCTGGATGCCGCACAAGTTCAAGATCGCGGTATCGGGTTGCCCAAGAAATTGCGCCGAGGCGACGATCAAGGACTTCGGCGTGATTTGTGTCGATAGCGGCTACGAGCTGCACGTCGGCGGCAATGGCGGAATCAAGGTGCGGGTGACCGATTTGCTGTGCAAGGTCGCCACCGAAGCGGAGGCGATGGAACATTGCGCCGCCTTTATCCAGCTTTACCGCGAGCAAGCGCATTACCTCGAACGCACCGCACCGTGGATCGAACGGGTCGGACTCGATCATGTCAAAGCCGGACTGTTCGGCGATCCCGATGCAGTGCGCACACTGGCCGCGCGCTTCCGCTATTCGCAGCAGTTCATGCAGGATGATCCTTGGGCGAAGCGCGCTGCCGGAGCCGATGCCGACCTCCACCAGCACCTCGCCGAAGTGCGGCCGCTGGAGTACGCCCGATGATCGGAGACTGGCTCGATATCGGCCCGGCCGACCAGATCGCCCCCGGAACCGCGCGCACTTTGCCGGTGCGCGGCGGTGCAGAGATCGCCATCTTCCACACCCTCGACCACAGCTTTTACGCGCTGGTCAACCGCTGCCCGCACAAGCAGGGACCGCTTAGCCAGGGCATTGTTCACGGCAATGTCGTCACCTGTCCGCTGCACAATTGGAACATCTCGCTCAAGACCGGCGAGGCGCTGGGTGACGGAGCTGACGAACAGGGGGCATGCGTACCCACCATCCCGCTGCGGCTCGACGCCGGGCGGCTTTACCTGCTGCGCGCAGCGGTGGTTAATCCGGTCGGGGCGGCAAAGGCGGCGTAATGCGCCGGGTTCGTACCACCTGCCCCTATTGCGGCGTCGGCTGCGGCATCTC
>JANMCD010000153.1:0-3169 GCA_031360905.1 Novosphingobium sp. | reverse complement strand
CTATTTCTGCCAGCTAGGCTGCTCGACCTCGCAACAGGTGAACCACCGCAACGACAACCGCGATCAGCAGTATGATGTGAATTAGCCCCCCGGCAATATGGAATGCGAAGAAACCGAGTAGCCACAGGACCAGCAGAATTCCAGCGAGGGTGAGTAGCATTGCAAAGCACTCCGAAGCGGCCATCAAGCGGGCTCGTTTCCAAACGCAGTACGGTGTTGACGGTTCCCGGCACAGAACTCCTCAATGGCCGACATCGCGACCCCCGCGGCCTACTCGCGGCCCAGCCATGTCCGCCCCAGCACAATAGGAACAATAGGCACACTAGCCATCACCGCGCATCCAGTGTGAACCCGGCAGGCGGCGGCGGCATGCCTGCCAGCGGATTCTTGAGGCGGGCACCCTTAGCCCCACCCAGCGGCGGCGCGCCGTAATAGCCGGGGAAGGTCACATGCAGGTGATCGCCTTCGGGCAAGACCCGCGCTTTGGGATCGTAGCGTTTCACCTGGCCCTTGAGCCAGCCCATCGACTTGCCGGGCGGCGGCAGCAGATCGAAGCTTGAGCCGTCGAGGTGGCGGCTGTCCTGGGCCGGACGGTAACCCCGGCGGCGCATGTCCGCCTGATAGGCCTTGTCGCGATAGCCCGAGGTGAACCGCACGCCCGGAATAGCCTTCTGCAGGTCGGCAAAGACATTGCGGCCGCCGCTCTGCCCGTCGATGGTGAAGCCGGGCGGCGGCGGCGGAACATGCTTCGCGCGTGGGCGGCTGGCCTTTGTGGCGGTTCCGAACATCTCGGCTTTCACCTCGCGCCGCGCATCTCCAAGCACGTCTGATACCTTGTCCTTGCGGTCAGCCTTATCCATCGCCTTCCAACCGTCAGACTGGACCAGGGTGCGCATCCGTTCGTGCGCCAGCTTCCCGGACCGCTCCTGGAATGCCCCGTATTCCTTTGCCGTCATCTCCCGGTCGCCAACGGCCCGGCTGGGCTTGCCAACATGCGCCCCGGCAGCGAGCAGCGCCTGGTTGACCGGATCGTTCCTGGCCGTCGAAGTCCACAATGGCGAAAGGATGTCCGGCCCTATGCCGCCTTCCTTTTCGACCGGCTGGCCCCAGACATCGCGCTTCGGTTCGAGCGACTGCGACAGGCCCGGCACGCGTGCCTTGATCGCCTCCACCAGACCATCGACCTCACGCTGGATCGGATCGAGGGTGCGGGCGATCTGCGCCACCCCGGTCGGGATTGCGATGGAGCCGGCAAGGCGCTGCGTCAGGTTCCCGGCGTAGCGGTCGGGATCGGCAATCGCTTCGGTGATGCTGCTGAGGCCCGACAGCCAGGTCTTGCTGGCCAGGTTCTGCATTACCGAGGCGACGAGCAGCGTAGTGATATGCTCGCGCTGCTTGTCGGTCATGTGCTCGCCAAGGTCGGCCAGCGTGGCGGCGATGCCCAAGGTCGTCGAGAACGGGTCGAGCCGCTGATAGCTGACGAACTTGTCGCCGATCCGGATGCTGAACGGCTGCCAGCCATCGGCGCGCTTGAGCGCCTTTGCGCCTCGGTCGGCGGGACCGCTGCCGGTAATATGGCCCTCTTGTGCGAGTTGATAGACCAGCGCCCCCATGCCGGTGCCAACGGCCGCCTTGGCTATGGCCAGATCGCGGCGCGCGCCGCCGGCCGCATAGTCCGTGCGCCATTCCTTGAGCAGCGGCGCTACCGGCGAGCGTTCCACGGCGAACTTGAGCAGGTTTGTCGGTGTGCGAATAAACGGGAGGAACAGCTTGAGCCAGGGGTGGCTCTGGGTGATCGCCGAGACCTCGGAGGCGGTATCGCCAAGCTTGCGCTGGAACGTCAGATACCGCGCGTAGTCCATCGACTGCTCAAACATCTCGTCGGTCGGGTTGGCGACCAACTCGGCAATGCGGGACTTGGCCGCTTCGCCCTTTAGTCCTTCGGCATGCGCCTTGCGCACCGCGAGACCGTTGAGCTCCATGCGCCGGGCGATGCCTTTGAAGAACTCGTCCTCTGCCGTGAGCATGCGGGTGGGGATGCGGACAATTTCACCCTTCTTCCCCGAGATAGCCTTCATCCCCTGGCTTTCGACCTTGGAGACGAGATCGGATGGCTCACCGGTGCGGACCGACTGGGCAAACAGCCGCGCGCCTTCCTTGGCCCCCTGAATGAGCCCGAACGCGCGGGCGCCAACCTCGGAGCCGAGCACCCGGTCAAGCTGGTGGTTGGCGAAGGCCTGGCGCGCCTTGCCCACCATCGCCGCCGCCGCATGTTCCGGAATCTGCGCCATCGCCGTGAGCGTGTTCGAGGTGATGTTCACCGCATGGGTTTGCGGACCAGAGAGCAGCGAGTTGATCCACAGCTCGACCATTTTGTCCTGAAAGCGCGGCTTTGCCAGCTTCCCGGCCATCTCGTTGAACTTGCCGGGCGCGTCTTCGATGGCGTCGAGCAGAATGTCCGCTGCTTGCTGCACGCGCTTGCGGCCTCCGCCGCTGCCGATCATGGCGGTAAGCACATCGCTCTTCACCGCCCGGCTATTGGCCAGCATCCTGAATTGAGCCAGCGCCCGCCCGGCCTCGGCCGTGGCTCCGGTAACCTGTTCCTGAATGGCGGCATGGCGCATCCATGCTTGGCGAAACTCGGCCAGGACATCGTCGCCCGGCTCATCGATCCCGCGCACCCGCTTGGCGATGTTGACCAGCTCATTGCCCGACTTGGCGAGGATCTGGCGCGCCGCCAGTGCTTCCTCGGCATTGAGCGCCTGCCCCTTGCGCCGCGACAGCAGCGCCTCGGGGGTCATGCCCAGCTCACCCGCCAGCCGCTCGGTCTCGGCCTGCGCCACCCGGCCCCGCGTGGCGGCATCGAAGCCAACCCGGCGATTGGTGAGGTCGAGCGCGCGGCTAATGTCCTGCGGGGTTTCCAGCTTCTCCAGGCGAATGTTGCCGGCGAAGTCGGGACCGCCAGCCGGCCAGTCTTCATAGGCCTGCACCGGCGCGAACGGTGCAGCGTCATCGCCGGGATAGGACGTGTCGCGATACAGCGGCTCGCCCGTCTCGAACCGCTGCTGTTCCAGCGCATAGCGTTCCTGCTGCACGCCGTGGAAGCGGTCGATCTCGGGATAATCTTCGGGCAGGAAATTGCGTTGGCGGCCCTCATGGGTGCTGCGCA
>JANMCD010000149.1:0-6414 GCA_031360905.1 Novosphingobium sp. | reverse complement strand
TCGTCTGCAGGCCTCCTGCGACCATGATCAGTTCGGGATTGGGAATATTCTGCCAGACTTCCGAGGCATGCTCGGAAATCAACATGTTGGTGAACCCCGCCTTGTCGCAGGCAATGGAGTTCGCGACACCCCAATCGACCGTTTGTCGCGCAGTGCGTCCCGGTCGCATGTAGGGATGAAATATAAGTCCAGTCTCCATAGCCATTGCGACTTCTCCCGAATACTATTCGCTTGATATTACGGCACCTAGAAAACGGATAAGTTAAATGGTTATGGTCTCGAATATTATGACGATGTTCTTGTTTTCCTCAGGGTTGCTCGACATCGGGGACTCTCCATTCTCATACCGCGCTATTGCGCCGTCATGCCACCATCAACGACATATTCAGCGCCAGTGACGAACGAAGCCTCATCGGACGCCAGGAATACAACGAGATGCGAAACCTCGATCGGTTCAGAGATGCGGCGTAGGGGGATCATCGTCAGCGCATCGCCGCCGACCTCATCGGTCGCTTCGACCATCATGGGCGTCATGGTGTAACCGGGGTGGACCGAGTTGCAGCGAATGTTCTGTGGGCCATATTCTACGGCCACCATCTTCGACATACCGCGCACGGCCCATTTGCTGGCGGCATAACCAATGTTGGGAGTGCCATAAATGCAAACGATTCCGGCATTGGAGGATATATTGACAATCGATCCACCGCCTGCCTTCAGCATTGAAGGGACAACGGCCTTCATCCCGAGAAAAAGGGCATGCTGGTTGACGGCGATGACCTTGAGATAGTCTTCTTCGCTGAAATCCACTGTCGCCGACACGGTGCCGAGGATTCCGGCATTGTTCACGAGCACGGTTACCGGCCCAAACGCCTTTTCGGCTTCCGCTACGACCCGTGCCCATTCGGAAGCCTTGGAAACGTCCTGCGTAACGAACAGGGCATTGCTGCCCAGTTCCTCCGCCAAGGCTCGACCGGCCTCTTCTCTCACGTCGGTCATAACGACCTTGGCGCCCTGCTTCACAAACTCGCGGGCGTGCGATGCACCCATGCCGCGCGAAGCCCCCGTTATGATTGCCACCTTCCCATCCAGTCTGCCCATCACTCACTCCTGATTTTTTGCTGTTTCAGTCGGTTAGACTAGATATTATGAAGCATCGACCTAGACCCTCAAACTGTTGTGCGCGAGCATCGAATAGAGTGCGTCACTGCGGTCGGAGCGTCGGCCCCAGGTAAAGCCGTCGAGCGGCACCGGCGCATCGCCAGCCGGCCAGGTTTCTACCTTGGTCCAGTCCAGCACAACCGTACGCTCCTCGATCTTCCAAATGCCGTCGCGCTTGGAGAGGCGGTCGATGTATCGCCCACCCATTACGTCGGCGACGACCGGATTGGTGTCGCGGCGAACGAGCGTCGCCATCACATGGGATTCACAGCGGGCTATGCCGTTATCGTCGAAATCGATCAGGACGTTCATGATCGCATGGGTTGTCGCGGAATTCGCATTCCAGACCCGGTTGACGACGAACTGCGCGAAATCGTGACCCCGCCCCTTCCAATAGCCATGATCGTCGTAGCTATCTTCGTGATAGGCCGAACGGACGAGGTCGGCGTCGCAGCGATCGACTCCCCGACAATAGGTGCACAGTACCTCGTAGATCTCCTGCTTGTCGATCAGTTGCCTTAGTTTGGTTTCCATGAATCTATCCGATCCCAGTCAGTTGCCTTGATGCGGAATTCGGACAACCATTCCATCGAGACTGCCGCTAACGATGAGTTGGCAGGACAGGCGGGAATTCGGCTGCACGTCTGCCGCGAAATCGAGCATGGCTTCTTCCGAGTCGGATTTGGTGTCGAGTCTGGCTTCCCAACCGGCATCCACATAGACGTGGCAGGTCGCGCAGGCACACGCCCCACCGCAAACCGCCTCGATTCCCTCAACGCCATTAGCGATGGCGCCTTCCATCACTGAGAAGCCCTCTGCCACGTTGGCCACCGTTTCTGTTCCATCATCGGCAATATATGTGATCTTGGGCATCCGTAGCCTTTTGTCTATGGATAGGCGTCGGGAGAAGCCTGTGTACCGTTGAGGTCAGGCGTTTATGCCGCCATCAGCTGCGAGCACACTCCCCGTTACGAAGCTGGCCGAGGGCGAGGCCAGGAAGGCGACAGCGGCGGCGATTTCTTCAGGGCGGCCGAGTCTGCCGAGCGCGATGGTTTCGCGCAGCCAGTCAGCGAACGGACCTTCAGCAGGGTTCATGTCGGTCGCCGTAGGGCCCACCGCGACACAATTGACCGTGATGCGTCGGGACGCAAGGTCACGCGCAGCGCCGCGGACATAGCCTTCGATGGCAGCCTTTGTCGCCGAATAGTCGGCAACCCCGCGCATACCGATGCGGGTGGCGACTTGCGATGAGATGGCGATGATCCGACCGTCATCGGAAATGGCGCGGCTGGATTCCCGGATCAGCGTGACAACGCCATCGAGGTTGACCTTGTACAGGTGGTCGAGCGGGGCGGTGTCCTCATCGGAATCAACCGCGCGCATTTCAAGCACGCCGGCATTGGCGATTACGATATCAAGCTGGCCGAAATGAGCGACAACTTCCCCGACCAGCTTCTTGATCTCGTTCGTAACGCCCTGATCGGCTTTGAATGCCTTTGCCTTGACCCCTTTTCCGCTCAATTCGGCAACGACTGCCTCTGCCGCAGCCACATTGGAAACGTAGCTGATCGCGACGTCCGCGCCCTTGTCGGCCAGCGCCCGCGCCGATGCCGCGCCGATGCCGCGCGATCCACCGGCGACCAGTGCAACCTTCCCGAAAAGCTCCTTCGTCATGTTGTGACTTGCTCCTTATCCCATCGACATTTTGCTGGTCGTTCGGCGATTGCATTCGCTTGCCTTCATCCAGTCGTCTCGTCCTTTAAAGGCCCAAAGCCGCCACGTGCCCACCGGTTGAATGCCACACATTTTAGCTTGAAAACGGCCGGCAGGCCGACGATCAACACCTTAGTTGATCGGAAATTCATGTCAACTGTACCGATTTTGAATCTCGACAACGAGGCAGATGAGGTCGGGTGCCGATCTTTTGTGGCAAATAGAGAGGTGTTGTCAGTGCAACTGGAGTTCGACGCCACAAGGCACAGTGACGCCGGGATTGTGAGCCTGTCGGCTATCGATTATAGGGCGTGTGCGGGCATTTGGTCACTTGGCTGACTTGATAAACTCCGTTGAGCAATCTGACGTCAGGGGCAAGGAACGAGATGCCGATAGTCGCTATAGTCAGCCAGAAGGGCGGCTCGGGCAAGACCACGCTTGCCATCCACCTTGCAGTGAGGGCAGTGGCCAGCGACAAGCTCACCTACGTGATCGACACCGACCCCCAGGCGACCGCCGCCGCTTGGGGTGACTGGCGCGGTGATTTTCAGCCGGAAGTGATAACCAGTCCTCCCGCGCGGCTGGTCAGGACAATCCAGAAGCTCACCAAGGCCGGGGGTGAGTTCATCGTAATCGATACTCCACCTCACGCCGACGCCGCCGCGCGGGAGGCGGTGAAAGCGGCCGACCTGGTTCTTATTCCGACTCGGTTACGTGCGTTCGATCTTCATGCGATCGAAGCTACCGCAGAACTTATCGGCTACGTTCGAAAACCGGCATTCGTGGTGCTGAATGCCGTGCCAGCACGAGCGACGCGTCAAATTGCAGGAGCGATCCAGTCAGTTGAAGGCCATGGGCTACAGGTCTGTCCCGTGCATTTCGGGGAGCGTGCCGCATTTCACCAGTCTTCCGCCGCCGGCGAAGTCGCTTCCGAGACCAATAGCGAGACCAAGGCGGCGGCTGAAGTCGACGCGCTTTGGAAATGGATTAGTCAGCAAATGGATTTCTGACCAGAAAGCAACGCAATCCACCCTGGTAATGAGCGTGTTACCCATGAGCTCCGAAATAGTTTGCGATCGCCACGCCAATCCGCAGGCACAGCCGGTAGGCGTCCTCGATCGGATCGATCAGCTCCTGGCGGATCATCGCGTAGCTGTGGCCGGCGACGTCCGGGTAATCGGCAGGCTCATTGACTGCGTAATCCGTCAGCGACGGCGAAAATACCGGGTATGCCCGGCGCAACTGGGTGAGCGCCTCGTCGATCCTGAGGCTGAACACCATCTGCAACACGTCCTCGCGGCTGATGTCGTTCGAGCGTGAAAAGGCGGGAATCCGTACCGCGCGCAGGAAGATGAACTGCATCAGCGCCAACCGCAGTGCCTGCAGCGCGCCGAGCGAGCGGCGCAGTTCCTCGCGGCCCTCGCCGCTGCCCTCATCCGGGATAAGTTCGAGCAACCGGTGCAGCTTCACCGCATCGACCCGCAGCCGCGAGGTCATGGTGCGTAAGGCGCTGTTGCGGTCGTCGGTGGTAAGTTGGTCGGCCAGCGCCAGGCAGGCCGTTTCGAGATGCCGCTCGGTGCCGCGATAGGGCCGGCTCGCCCAGAACGCCGAGTTGAACAGCTCGCCATAGGCCGCCGCCGACTTGATGCTGGCGAGCCGGTCCGCCGCGCGCAGCATGCGGATGATCTGGCGACCGCGCACCGAGGCGGCGAGCAACTCGGCGATGCCCTCGACGTCTTCGACGGCGGCGGTGCCGACCCCGGCGATCAGGTTTACCGGATAGCCAAGCTGCTGAAGGATGGCGTTGTGCGGGATGGCGCGGATCTGGCGCAGGCTCATTCCTCGGTCAGCGGCCAAATCCGTCTGACGGCGCGACTTGCGGCTGCCGGTCTCGATCAGCAGCCCGAGGCCGAAGGCGGTGAGCGAGCGCGCATAGGTGCGCGAGCCCATGAAATCGCGCTGCACCCGGCGGATGCCGCGGTAAAAATCGAGGCTGAGGTCGGTGTGGGTGTAGAACGGGTCCTGATCCCCGGACAGCGCCTGCGTTTCGACCTCGGCGATCCGGGTGAGCGTTGCCAGTGCCAGTTCGGGCGTGCGAAAGAACAGATAGCCGTCACCGCCCTGGAAGCTGGCTTCCAGCTCGGTGCGGATACCAGCCTCTGCGAACTGCTGCCGTGCCCAGACGCTCATCGGCCAGGTCAACCGGTCGGCCATGCCCGCCGGATGGCCACCGCGGCCCATCGACTCGCCATGGGTGTTAAAAATCAGCGCCGAGACAGCAGTCAGACCGTGGCGCACAATGGTCCGCGCCAGCCGCCCCTGCAGTCGTTCGATCGCGAGCGCTGCAGGCAGCTGCCCGATGAAACGGCCGGCGTCGGAGTAACCGGTCTGGATCGAGACCCGCCCGCGCCCCTGCGCATAGGCGCGGTAGTGCGGCTCGGCGAGCAATGCGTCGAGGAAGCGTTCGCCGTGCTCCATGGCGCTTTCGGTCTCGAACAGCGGCGAGACATCGACTTTGCCGTCGATGCCGAACAACCGGGCGAAATACAACGCGGCAAGCACCGTCTGCGGGTCTTCGCATTCGGCGATCAGCATCCGGATCGGCGCGTCGGCGTCGATGTGGTGGAGGATCTGGGCCATGGCGAGGAACTGGCGAACGGCGGTGGTGTTTTCGATGGCGAGTGCGGCGAAATTCGTGCGCAGTGGCCGGGTTTCGTCAAGCAGCGCGCGGATGCGGATCAACGCGGTCTTGCTGGCAAGGTCGAGCCGGCTTTCGGGATCGATACGGCGACGGATGGCGTTTTGCAGCTGCGACGCGTTCACCCGAAAATGGATATCGCCCATACCCAGCCCGTCGGCGCGCATCGCGGCGGCGAGCACGAGCAGCTGGCGGGCGGCTTCGTCGCTGGCGGTGCGCGCCGATTGCTCCAGCGCAAAAATCGTCGGCGCGAGCGAGACCAGTTTCGCCGGATCGGATGCTGTTAGCCGATTGGCCGCACGCGACAACGCCTCGGGAGCGGTGAGATCGCCGGCGAAAAGCGCCTCCATTTCAGCAGTATGAGCCTGGGCTGCGCGCAACGTCGCAAGCAGCTGATGCGCGCCATCGATGGCTTCCAGCATGGCCGCGTAACGCTCGAGCCGGAGCGCCTTTTCCCCTAGCCGGTAGTGGACACTGGTCGACCAGCCGATGTCCGTCCGCCCGTCCATGTCGTAGCCGACCCAGCTGGCGAAGCGGTAAGGCATCGGCTTCAACTCGCGCCACTTACCCGGCCAGATCTTCGCCGCCTGCTCGAAAAGTATGGCGTTCAATGCATCGCGCGCATCCTGCGCCCGGGCGAGTGCCGCCATCGCCTCGCCATGCTCATGGTCGAGCGTGATTGCCGGGCGGTCGGTCTCGCCGGTGCAGACGGTCGCCTGGGTCACAGCGCCGCTGCTGGCGGCTGCAGCCACTGCGTCGCTCTGCGCCGGTGAGAGCAGGAAAGTCGGATGTGCGGTGAAGACGATATGGAACAGCGGTTCCGACCAGCGCCGCGTGAAGGAGTC
>JANMCD010000091.1:0-1501 GCA_031360905.1 Novosphingobium sp. | reverse complement strand
CGAGCGCTTCGGTGAAGGCGGCGCGGTTGGCGGGATCGTCATAGACCATCCTGGCGTCGAAGGCGCGTTGCCAGGTCTCCCGGTCGGGCCAATCGGCCACGCCGACGAAGCGCCCGGTGCCGTCTCCCAGGTCCTCGTAATGCAGCCGCGAGCCGTATGAGCCGTATTTCTCCCGGATCAACTCGGTCCCGCGCCGCCACGCCGCGCGGAACTGCTCCTCCTTGCCGGGATGAACCTTCCACCAATAGGCCGCGACGAACATGGGGGGCTCCTCCTGCTGTGCGGCGGCAGCGACCGGACGCCCCCGCAAGGGTGACAAAGGTGACACAGTGTAACCCGCCCGTCCGCTGCAAAGTTCCACGGCGCACCATGGGCTTGGGCGGGAAAGGGCGACAGGTGCCGCATTTCCCTCAGCCCTGCTCGCGCCCCTTTGGCAGCGGATCGGGAAAGTTGCGCCGCTCGAACATTGCGGCATCGCGCCGGTCGCGCGATTCGCCCTCGTCCGGGCTTTCGCCGTCCGCCTCCTCCGATTCCTCGCGCCACGCGACCGGCCCCTGCTCGACCCGCTCCAGCAAATTGTCCCAGCGTTCCGACCAGAACTCGCTCGCCGCAGTATAGCGCCCCAGCCGCTGCGCCCCGTTGCGGTTGCGCGCGCCGAGCAGAAAGCAGGTCAGCCGCTCGTCGAAGTGCTGCCGCGTGCCGACCAGCTCGCCCTTGTGATAGACCGGCACCTCGACGCCGTGCAGCGCCCGCTCAAGCGCGGCCTGGTGCAACGCGTCATAGCCGTGCTGGAAGGCGGCCTCCCAGGCGATGTCGAACGGTTGGCCCTTCAGCCGCGCGCGCAGCCGATAGGCCGACTGCCGCGACATGCTCACCGCCTTTGCGGCGGAGGAGACGCAGTGGCTGGCAGCGAGGTCGCGCAGAAACTGAGCCATTTTCGGCTTGGACCAGCGTTCGGAGTGGTCGCGGGTTTGGTGCGGGCGGAGCGGGGTTGGTTCAGTCATCGGGGAAGGATAACCGATGGGGGCGGGTGTAGGAAAATGGGGGGTGGGTCGACCTGCTGATCGTCGACCCCGATTGCCGCCCGCTCCACGCGATCGAATTTCAGGGCACCGGCCACCACCAGAACGCCGCCGCCGCGCGCGACGCGGTCAAGCAGGAAGCCCTGCGCCGGGCGGGCATCGGCACTATCGAGGTGGTCAGCGGCGACACGCAGGCGGAACTGCGGGCGATGGTTAGGAAGCTGGCGGGGCGGGTGGGGTGAGTTTTATGTATAAGTCAGCTTGATTGCCCAAGACTAAATTATCGCTGCCATTTGTACTTGAGCATGTGCCATACATGTTTGATCGAAGGCAACTGAGGCAGATATGAGCGAAAAATCTTCAAATTCACCGGAATGCTATTGCTCGAAGTGTGGTATAAGTCTCGTTCCGCTCGATGGCAGCCATTTGCGTTCTGACTGCGACATATGTGGAAAAGTAAAGTATTTTATCCGAGTTGG
>JANMCD010000086.1:0-32363 GCA_031360905.1 Novosphingobium sp. | reverse complement strand
ATGATTTCCAAGCGCTTTGCCGCTCTTATGGAAACCTTGCCCATATTTAGCCTTTCGTTGTGGCGGGCTCGTCACTGGACCCGCAATGTAAACGTTCAGTTGGTCGAATTGTAGCCAAGCACTGCATGTGAAACCGAAATCGACAAGTGACCAAGTGTGCGTATTACTCAACATCGCCGTTGACATTGATTCCTCTCTTGTTCAGATTGACGTCACAAACAAGTTGAAAATGCAGATGGGAGACCAACGGTCGTCTGACTGGTACGAAGCCCGCCAAAGGAGCAGATTTTATGGCCCAAGGCCGTCTGGAAGGAAAAGTGGCAATCGTCACGGGGGCGGGCCACGGTATTGGCCGCTGCGAGGCAATGTCTCTCGCCGAACAGGGCGCGGTCGTCGTAGTCGCCGATTTCGGGTCCAATCCGGAAGGCGTCAAGCTCGCGGATCTGGTCACGGCGGAAATCATCGCCGGAGATGGCAGCGCCATTGCCGTCACGGAAGACCTCAGCTGTTCCGAAGGCGCGAGGAAAACGATCGAAGCGGCCATCGACGCATTTGGCGGCCTCGATATTCTCGTTAATAATGCAGGCATGCGTGGCGGCAACCCGGTCGACAGGCTGACGGACGAGCAATGGGACCTTGTTGTCGGTACTCACCTGAAGGCTACTTTTTTGACCATCAAATATGCGGTGCCACATCTTCGCCATCGCGGCGGCGGGTCGATCGTTAACACCGGGTCCGAGGCCGGCCTGGGTATGGTCTTCAATTGTGCTTACGCGGCGGCGAAGGAGGGCATAGCGGGTTTGACGCGCAGCATCGCGCGCGAACAGGGTCGGTTCAATATCAGATGCAATATGATCCGGCCGCGCGCGACAGCAGGCGGCGTAGGCGGCGGCGACTGGTTTCAGAAGAACCTCGCCGGAACCTGGAAACCGCTGCTAGATCTGCTCGGGCAATACTGGATTGGAGAACGTGGCAAGGCGCGGTGGGACAAGGCGGCCACCCCCGCGACGGTGGCTGCATTGGTAACGTGGCTGTGCACGCCAGCCGCGTCCAACATCAATGGCCAGGATTTCTTTGTTGGAGGTGATGAGGTGGCTATACTGACACCGCCGATTTTCACCGCGAGCCTTTTTCGCGATGGGGACTGGACGCTTGACGCACTCGACGAATTCGCGCCGACGATCACGGGATCGCTCGTCGATCGATTCCAGGTGCCGAATCCGTTCACCGACCTGGACATTTGACCAGACCGCCGATCCAATGGGCGAAGGGGTAAGCGAAGTGACATATGAGTGACGTCAAGGTGCTTGGTGTCGTCGGCGCAGGTCCGATGGGTGCGGGGATCGCGCAGATCGGACTGACGGCGGGTCTCCAGGTTATTCTGTTCGATCTGAGCGCGGAGGCATTGGACAAGGCGCGTCACGAAGTCATGGCGCGCATCGCCCGCTTGGCGGAAAAGGGGCAGCTGCCCGAAGGCGCGGTTGCCGATGCCGAATCGCGGCTGGAGCTGGCTCGGGAGCTTGCCGCGTTCGCCACTGCCGATCTGGTGATCGAGGCAATTGTCGAGCGGCTGGAGCCAAAGCAGAAGCTCTTTGCGGAACTTGAGGGAATTATCGCTGCGGATGCCATCCTCGCCTCCAACACCTCATCGCTGTCGATAGCCGCTATTGCTTCGCACTGTACCGACAAGAGCCGGGTCTGCGGGCTGCATTTCTTCAACCCGGTGCCATTGATGAAGCTGGTGGAAGTGGTCGTTGGCCCATCGACCAGCGCCGATGTTACCGAACGGGCAATCGCCTTCGCCAAGGCGATCGCCAAGGTACCGGTGACGGTGAAAGACGGGCCCGGGTTCCTCGTCAATCTGCAAGGCCGGGCCTATGTTACCGAGGGGCTGGCCGTGGTGCAGGAAGGCGTCGGCGATCCCGCGCAAGTGGACCGGATCATGCGCGAGGGTGCGAGCTTCCGCATGGGTCCGTTTGAACTGATGGATCTCACCGGCATCGATGTGAACTATCCGGTCACCGGTTTCATCCACGAAGGCTACCAATATGATCCCAGGCTGAAGACGACGCCGCTGCACCGGTTGATGGCTGATGCCGGGCGCTTCGGGCGCAAGACCGGGCAGGGTTTTCATGATTATGGCGAAGGCGCCGCGCCGCCCCATGTAGCGCCCGCGCCGAGCGGGCGTGTCCTGCGCCCCCACTTCGCCGAAGCCTCGCCCCATTGGGCCAAGCTGGGTGACATCGAGGCGGGTGAAGACGTCACGCTGGTCGCGCCGATCGGCGAGGATTGCGCCACGGCTTGCGTGCGCCTCGGCCTCAATTCGAAAACGACCGTAGCGATCGATTTCACCGGCGCGGATCGCCGTCACCTCACGGTCATGGCTGCGGTCGGCGGCCGGACCAAAGCGGAACAGGTGGCTGACTGGCTGCGCGGCTGCGACTTTACTGTCGAAGTAATTGCCGATTCCCCCGGATTCGTCCTCCAGCGCATCCTCGCCATGATTGCCAATCTCGGCTGCGAACTGGCGCAGATCGGCGTTGGAGCGCCCGCCGATATCGATACTGCGATGAAGCTGGCGCAGAATTACCCGCTCGGCCCGCTCGAATGGGCAGAGAAGCTTGGAGTGGGCACGACCTATACGATCATGTGCCAGTTGCAGGCCATTAGCGGTTCCGACCGCTACCGCCCGAGCCTGTGGCTGCGCCGCCGCGCGCAGCTTGGCCTGCCCATTCACATGGCGGATGCATAAGAAACAATATGACCGCCTGCATTGTCGGTGCCTTGCTCGAAAAGCGCCCGCCGGTCTGGCAGGGGCGCTAAGCCTGGGTCAGGCGGCCCGCTCGAAGATTGCGGCGATACCCTGGCCGCCGCCGATGCACATCGTCTCCAGCCCGTAGCGCCCGCCGCGCCGCTGCAGTTCGCGCGTCAGGTTGGCGAGGATGCGCCCGCCCGTTGCGCCGATCGGATGGCCGAGCGAAATCCCCGAGCCGTTGACATTGAGGATGTCGTGGCGCGCATCGTTCTCGCTCCAGCCCCAGCCCTTGAGCACGGCGAGAACCTGCGGCGCGAAGGCTTCGTTGAGTTCGACCAGATCGATGTCGGGCCAACCAAGGCCGCTCCGGCGGAACAGGCGTTCGACTGCCGGAACCGGGCCGATGCCCATGCGGCTGGGATCGCAGCCTGCCGCAGCCCAGCTGTGGAACCAAGCGATGGGTTCAAGCCCCAACTCCTCAAGCTTGTCCTCGGCGACGACAAGGCAAGCCGCCGCGGCATCGTTTTGTTGGCTGGCGTTGCCTGCCGTCACCATGGCGCCGGGAATTTTGGACTCTATCGGTCGCAGCTTGGCCAGCGATTCTATGGTGACATCGGCGCGGTAGCCTTCGTCATGATCGAAGATCACCGGGTCGCCCTTCCTTTGCGGAACCGCCACGGGGACTAGCTCGTCGGCGAAGAGTTCCTTCTGCCAGGCCAAGGCAGCCCGCTGGTGCGAGCGCACGGCATAGGCATCGCATGCCTCGCGGCTTATCCCGTAATCCCTGCCGCAGTTTTCCGCCGTCTCGATCATGCCGCTGATCACGCCGAATCGTTCGATCGGCTGCGACATGAGGCGGCCGCGTGTCAGCCGGTCGTGCAGCGTGACGCTGCCGGATTTCTTGCCGAGGCGGATGTCGGTGGAATAATGCTCGACATTCGACATGCTCTCGACACCGCCGGCGACAACCACGTCCGAAGCGCCGGTTTGAACCATCATCGCTGCATCGATCACCGCCTGCAGGCCGGAGCCGCAGCGCCGGTCTAGCTGGTAGCCGGGCACTTCGATCGGCAGTCCTGCGGCCAGCCAGGACCAACGCCCGATCGCCGGAGCCTCGCCATTGCCGTAACCCTGCGCGAAGACGACATCGTCAACGCGCGACGGATCGATCGCAGTGCGTTCCATCAACGCCTTGATGATCACCGCGCCAAGCTCGCCTGCCGGGATGGAGGACAGCGCCCCGCCGAACTTGCCAACGGCAGTACGGATGGGGGCAACTATGGCGGCGCGGCGTAGTGTCATTGTGCATATCCTGAAATTCAGCGGTTATCTGTTGTCTTCAGACCAAGCGATCAACGGCCATCCTTGTCAAGTTGCGGCCTTTTGTGTTTGTTTCGCATACGACAGTGCTTTGGCCAAGGACCACGAGCACATTGCGACACGCTAGGCGCCAAATCGCTGCCTGTGAAATATCCGAGCAATTTTTTTAATTGCCCCTTGAATCCTTGTATCGTTTGTGATTCTTGCAAATCGTGAAAAAGTTCCACTCAGAACCGAAAATCGCCAGGGACAGAATGGCCGAGGGTGCGGCGCTGTTCTGCCTCCTGATGCTCGCGGGGCTGGCGCTGGTCGGTCCGAGCGGATTGCTTGCGTGGGGCGAGAACCGGCACCTGCTGGCGGAGCATCGGCAGGAACTCAAGCTGCTCTCGGCTGAGCGCGACGAGTTGCTCAACCGCGTCGCCCTGCTCGATCCGCGCCATACCGATGCCGATCTTGCCGGTGAATTGGTCCGCAAGGATCTCAACGTCGTCCATCCCGACGAGATGGTGATGCTGCTTAACTGAGCGAATGCGGATGCCGCCGGAGCGGGCACATATATTTGGCGGGACAGTTTAACTGGAGCCAGCCAGCCGTTATACCCCTAAGGCAACCTTCCTCAGAGGAAACATTGGCCAAATCTGCAAGCAAATCCGCCGCTGCCGCAAAGCAGCCCTCGCCCGACGATGACGCCTACGCCCTGCACAGCTTGCAGGAGGCGCACGCGGCCAATCGCCGCTACGCCGCCAGCGATGGGGAATTGCTCAAGTTCTACGAGCAGATGCTGACCATCCGCCGCTTCGAGGAACGCGCCGGCCAGTTATACGGGCTCGGCTTGATCGGCGGTTTTTGCCATCTTTATATCGGCCAGGAGGCGGTTGCGGTGGGGCTGCAGTCGGCGCTCGATCAGGAGCGTGACAGCGTCATCACCGGCTACCGCGATCACGGCCACATGCTCGCCTATGGAATCGACCCGAAGGTGATCATGGCCGAGCTGACCGGCCGCCAGGCGGGCATTTCCAAGGGCAAGGGCGGCTCCATGCACATGTTCAGCGTCAAGCATCGCTTCTACGGCGGCCACGGTATCGTCGGCGCGCAGGTGCCGCTAGGGACTGGCCTCGCCTTCGCCCATAAATACCGCGAGGACGGCGGCGTCTGCCTCGCCTATTTCGGCGACGGCGCGGCCAACCAGGGGCAGGTTTACGAAAGCTTCAACATGGCGGCGCTGTGGAAGCTGCCGATCATCTTCGTCATCGAAAACAACGGCTATGCCATGGGCACCGCAGTGAAACGCTCCTCAGCCGAAACCGAGTTCTACCGGCGCGGTACGGCGTTTCGCATTCCGGGCATGGACGTCAACGGGATGGATGTGCTCGAGGTCCGCCGGGCCGCCGAAGTCGCGCTGGATTTCGTGCGCAAAGGCGGCGGACCGGTGCTGATGGAGCTCAACACCTATCGCTATCGCGGCCATTCGATGTCAGATCCTGCCAAATACCGCAGCCGCGCCGAAGTGCAGGAAATGCGCGACCAGCATGACCCGATCGATGCAGCGCGGGTGGAGCTTCTTGCCCGGGGGATCGCAGAAGATCGGCTTTCAGCGCTTGAAAAGGAAGTTCGCGCGGCAATCGTCGCCGCGGCCGACTTCGCCGAGAATTCGCCCGAGCCCGAGGCGTCCGAACTTTATACCGATGTGCTGGTGGAGCGCTATTGATGGCCGGGATTCACATGCCGGCGCTCTCGCCGACGATGAAGGAAGGCAAACTCGCGCGCTGGCTGGTCAAGGAAGGCGATACGGTCAAGGCCGGCGACATCCTCGCCGAGATAGAGACCGACAAGGCAACGATGGAATTCGAGGCGGTCGACGAGGGCACGATCGGCAAGCTGTTGGTGCCTGAGGGTTCCGAAGGTGTGGCGGTGGGAACCGAGATCGCGCAGATGGCGGGGGAAGGGGAGGATTCCGCCATGCCGGCGAATGCTGGGATTGCGACCTCTGAGACTGCCAGCGCGAAGCCCGCGCCAGCCGCGCCCGCAGCGGTCCCGGCGTCAGTTGAAGTTCCGAACGCTCCCCCGACCATCTCCGTGCGCGAAGCCCTGCGCGATGCAATGGCCGAGGAAATGCGCCGCGACGACCGCGTCTTCATCATGGGCGAGGAAGTCGCTGAATATCAAGGTGCCTACAAGGTCACGCAGGGCCTGCTCGAAGAATTCGGGGCGCGGCGGGTAATCGACACACCAATCACCGAATACGGCTTTGCCGGCATCGGAACTGGCGCGGCGATGGGCGGACTGCGGCCGATTGTCGAGTTCATGACATTCAATTTCGCGATGCAGGCGATTGACCATATCGTCAATTCAGCGGCCAAAACCAATTACATGTCTGGCGGGCAGATGCGTTGCCCGGTGGTATTCCGCGGGCCGAATGGCGCGGCTTCCCGGGTCGGTGCGCAACATAGCCAGAACTATGCGCCGTGGTACGCCAGCGTGCCTGGGTTGGTGGTAATCGCGCCGTATGATGCCGCTGACGCCAAGGGGCTGCTCAAAGCCGCGATCCGCAGCGAGGATCCGGTGGTGTTCCTTGAAAACGAGCTGGTCTATGGCCGCAACTTCACCGCGCCGGAGGGTGATGACCACATCGTGCCGATCGGCAAGGCGCGGGTGGTTCGCGAGGGGCGCGATGTCACCATCGTCTCCTATTCTGTCGGTGTCGGAATGGCGCTGGAGGCCGCCCAGCAGCTGGCCGACGAAGGCATCGAGGCCGAGGTGATCGACCTGCGAACCCTGCGTCCGCTCGACCGCGAGGCTATCCTCGCGAGTTTGGCCAGAACCAACCGGCTGGTCGTCGCCGAAGAAGGTTGGCCGGTTTGCTCGATCGCTTCGGAAGTCTCGGCGCTGTGCATGGAGCATGGTTTCGACCACCTCGACGCCCCGGTGCTGCGCGTCTGCAACGAGGATGTGCCGTTACCCTATGCCGCCAATCTTGAGAAAGCGGCGGTGATCGACGCGGCGCGGATTGTCGCGGCGGTAAAGGAGGTTTGTTACCGGTAGACGGCGGTGCCGACAATCCGCGAAGGAAGCCGATCAGGATGACTTGACGAACATCGGCCGGGAGAACGAGAGGTCCAGGGCGTCGATGCCGATCATTCCCAAGAACGAACTCATCTGGTAATTGACGGTGAGCGTCTTCCGCGTGATCCCGGCGATGTTCTGGTTGGCGTCATCGACAACCAATGTGCTCACTGTACCGCCGTCCAGGATATAGGACGAATTGAGGGCCGTATTTCGCGCCCAAACCGCCGCGTCGTAATTACTGACGCGGTTGCCCTTCTGGTACTCGACCGTGATATAACGGCTGGTCTCCGATGCCACCGCGCGCAAACCATTATAGCCGTGCATCCACAGGCCGACCTGCATGACGCCCAGCATCATGACGATGAAGGCCGGCGCGACGAGAGCGAACTCCATTGCCGAGGTGCCGGAGCAATCCTCGCATAACCGGCGCAACCTGCGGGTCATGACACTTGCACCATGCGTTGAACGGACAAGTCGATCGGCGAGCCGACCCCGAAATCAGTCCACGTCGGGGTGTACCGGTCAGTCAGTCGGATCTGCAAGATGGTCGCCTCGATAGTCCCAACAGCGCAACTGCCGGCAGTATCCACATAGGTCGCTGTGGTCCCGCAACGATACTTCGATGCGATCACGATCTGCGATGCTGACAGCCCTAGCGAGGCCTGCAGCATCGCCTTGAGCGCGGCGGCCTGCTGGGTCGGATTTGTCCATCCGGCCTGGACCAGGGCGGTCGCCTGATCGGCGCCGGTATCCAGCTCGTGCTGACGCGCCACGACCTCGCTGACCTGAAAGCTGCCCAGGCTCAACACGAGCATGATTGGCGTGACAAGGGCCGTTTCGATGAGCGAGGTTCCGCGCTTGTCACGCAGCAGACGAGAAAACAGCCGTTTCATGACACCAGCCTTACGGTTGTAGCGCCGCCGCCAACATTGACTGTGTTTTCGAGGGCTCCGTCGCAGAACGAAGTCATATGGGTATTGCCTTCGATGACGATCCGCTTGGTTGCTATCACCAGGCAGTGCAAGGGAGCGATATCCGCGTTCCCGTTAAACGTCAGCGTACTCTTCGGCAGATAGACGGTGCCGCCCAAGGTGGTGCCGGATGTGCCGTTTATCTTGTTGTTATCGTCGCCCGCTGAATTGCGATCTTCGAAGATCAGCATGTCCTTGAGCTTGAGCGCCTCTGCTGCGCTTATCCCGGCCGCTCTCATTTCGTCAAAGCTCATTGACCTGAGATAGGTGCTGGAGTTGCCATTGATTCTGAGACCGGCCCCGTTTTTCAACACAATCATCACGCCGTCGCCGCGGATGCTGTAGGAGCTATGGGTCTCGAACAGGCCGCCATCGATGACGTAGACGCCTGGACCCATGACCGTGTTACATCCGACTCTGAAGTCAGAGTAGGTCCCAGGTTGAAGGTTGGCGCCGCCCGGCGTGGTTGTCGTGTTGACGGCGGTGACGACGCCATTCACGCCCGTAACTCTGTCTATTCGGCGGTACCAGGTTGCGGTTGTGGTTACCGCATTCTTGCCGCTTCCTGTCGTTGTTGTCTTTTGGAACGTAGTCGTGGGGCCGGGTGCGGTCCCGGAACTGCTGACGATGGTATCGCCTACCTTCGTTTTGCTGTCCACCGGCGACATGATTTTGCCAGGCACCGAACCAGTGCTGGCTACAGTCGAGCTGACTAGTGCCAGATTGGACGAGGTCGATCCTTCATACTTTTTGTCGGTACCCGTCGTCGTCTCGGTATAAGTCGCGGAATAGACAGAGGTAGCCGGTGAGCAGGTGTAAGTTCGGGGGGTTGGATTATCGGGCGGGACCAAAGCTCCGAACGGATCGACCAGCCCGGTCTGGTTCTCGAAGACCTGGATCCCCGGATCACCGTTGAAAGCGTCGTCGATTCCGCCGGCGGAGACGATCCAGCCTACATCGAAGACGGCTGTACTGCCGTTTTTGACTACCGCATCCGGGTTAGAGGACAGCGCGGCAGCACCGCATCTGGCAACGACATAGGCGCTGCCGCCGATGGTAATGGCGCCCTTGGTAGTGGGATCGACCGCGATCAGGCAGGCGGTGAATGTCCGCCCCTGCTGGAACCGGGCCTGCGCACGGACAGAAACCGTGACGCCGGCGTTGGTGATGATCGAGGTGAACGGCAGGGTCTTTGAACCTGCCAAGGTCACGACGACGCTGTTGTCGTCTCTCGCTGCAGGCTGCTCATAATCGGCCAGCGAGATCGATGGCGTTCCCTGAAAATCGACGATCTGCAGATTGGCCGTCAATTCCTGCTGGGCGCGCGTCCGGTATTCGGTGCCGGCGCTGCCTTTGACCTTCGACCAGGCACCGGCAATCGCAGCCTGATCGACCGCATTTTGCATCTCGCGCTTCCACATGTACCACTGCGCGGTATCCACCGCGAGGCCCGCGCTGCCAATCAGCGCCGGCATCCCGGCAGCCATCAGGATTGCCGTGTTGCCGCTCGTGCTTTGGCGCAAGCCGGCAAGCGAGCGGCGGATTCGGTTGAACATGTGATGTTTCATGAATAGAGCCCCGTTCAATTCACGCTATCACCCGAGCCGGGTTTCCGGGCTTTCAACAAACAGGCTTAATAAGAGGTAATGGCGATGAGGGCAGCCGGGCCTTGTCGGCACAGCCAGGATCAGGCTCATCGCATGTCCGGCAAGCATTAGATGCCGCCGACTGATTTGATCGAATCGCTGCCACCGCTCCAACGGCTGGCCTTATCCTATGCGCCGGCCTCGACGCGCCAACCGCTGCTTGCGCTTCTGGCGCTCGACACCCGGCTTGCCGGTATATTGCGCGGCTCCCGCGAACCGATGCTGGCGCAGATGCGCTTCGCCTGGTGGCGGGAACAACTCGCCGCCGGCTCTGGTCCTGCGTCAACCGGCGATCCGCTCCTCCTTGCCTTGGAGGCCTGGCCGGCTGCGCACAGTGTTCTGTCCGGGCTTGTCGATGGCTGGGAGGCCATGATCGGCGATGCGCCCTTGCCGGCATCCGCTTTTCTGTCGCTGGCCGAGGCAAGGGGGGCAGCGTTCGCAGCGCTCGTTGATACGCCAGAAGCCAGCGCCGCAGCCTTGCGCATGGGGCGCAACTGGGCGCTGGCCGATATCGCAAGCGGTCTCAGTAATCCGCAGGAACGTGCGGCTGCTCTGGAGCTGGCACGCGCGCAGGACTGGCGCTGGGCCCGGCTGCCCCGCAGACTGCGCCCGCTCGCGATGCTGCACGGGCTGGCGGCGCGCCGCATCATGAACGATGTCCAAGCCCCGCACCTTTCCCCCGCCGCAATGCTGACGGCGGTGCGTATCGGATTGTTGGGCCGCTAAGGCGCTGGTAGAGGGGCTGCGGGAACGCGGAGTGCAGGGTCATGAATCGCATTGTGCTGGGCGCGGTCGCCGCCTTGCTGTTTGTCTCCGCCGGCCTGTTCTGGTGGCAGGGCCGGGCCGAGAGTGAGCAGGGACTGCCGCCGCCAGTATTAGCCGCTGCTGCCCCGTCAGACGCTATCCCGCTTGCCGACCCGGCTAGCCTGCGCGGACCTGCACCGCCCGAAGTCAGCGCGGTAAGCCGGGAGCAACGCCGCTTCGACCGGCTCGACCGCGACCGCGATGCCCGCATCACCGCCAATGAAATGCTCGCCCCGCGCGCCGATGCGTTCCGCAAGCTCGATGCCGATCATAACAATCTGCTGACCTTCCAGGAATGGTCGGTGCGCACCTCCAACCGCTTCAGGGGGGCCGACGCCAATGGCGACGCGGTGCTGATGCGCGACGAATTCGCGACGACCAGGCCAAAGGTGGCAAAACCGCCCGAATGCCGCTGCGAGCCGCGCTCCAAACCGCCGCGCCGCGCGCGCGCGCCGGAGCCGGAACCACCACCGATCGAGGACGAGTCAGCCGGCGACGAGGGGGAGCCAGCCGCTTAACGCATCCTTGGCCCGGCCAGTAAAAGCCAGTTTGCGCTGCTTCTTTTTGACCGCTGCATCGACTGGCGGGAACAGGCCGAAGTTGACGTTCATTGGCTGATAGCCATCCGCCTCGGCATCGCCGGTGATATGCGCCAGCAACGCGCCGAGCGCGGTGGTCGGCGGGGGAGGGGTCCAGTCACTGCTGGCCAGCTCGCGTCCGGCCATCAGCCCGGCCATCAGACCAACCGCCGCGCTTTCGACATAGCCCTCGCAGCCCGTGATCTGACCTGCGAACCGGATATGCGGCGCGGACTTCAGCCGCAGCTGCCGATCGAGCAGAGCCGGCGAATTGAGAAAGGTGTTGCGGTGCAGCCCGCCGAGCCGGGCGAACTCGGCCCGCTCCAGCCCCGGAATGGTGCGGAACAAGCGGACCTGGTCGGCATGTTTCAGCTTGGTCTGGAAGCCGACGATGTTCCACAGCGTGCCGAGCTTGTTATCCTGGCGCAACTGCACCACCGCATAGGGCCAGCGCCCGGTCTTGGGGTTATCGAGACCAACCGGTTTCATCGGCCCGAAGCGCAGCGTATCGACCCCGCGTTCGGCCATCACCTCGATCGGCATGCAGGCCTGGAAATAGGGGGTATTGGCCTCCCATTGCTTGAACACTGTCTTCGCGCCGGCGATCAGACCCGCGTGGAAGGCGAGGTATTGCTCGCGGTCCATCGGGCAGTTGATATAGTCCTTGGTTTCCCCCTTATCCCAGCGCGAGGCCATCCAGCAGACGTCCATATCGATGCTGTCGCGGTAGACGATGGGGGCGATGGCGTCGAAAAAGGCGAGGCTGTCCGCGCCCGTCGCCGCGCCGATGCTGGACGCTAGCGTTGCTGCGGTGAGGGGTCCGGTGGCAACGATGGTCAGCCCGGCGTCCGGCAAAACGTCGATCCGCTCGCGCACCAAGTGCAGATTTGGCAGCGATGCGACGGCGCTTTCCACTTCGGCGGAAAACACATCGCGGTCCACCGCCAGCGCCGAGCCCGCCGGAACCTGCGCCTTTGCCGCCGCCGCCATCACCAGCGAACCGCACTGCCGCATCTCGTAATGGAGCAGGCCGACCGCGTTATTCTCGTCATCGTCCGACCGGAAGCTGTTGGAACACACCAGTTCCGCCAGCGCATCGGTCTGGTGGGCGGGGCTGCGCTCGCCGGTTCCGCGCATCTCCGACAGCCGCACGCGGACCCCGCGCCGGGCGAGTTGCCATGCGGCCTCGCTCCCGGCGAGCCCGCCGCCGATGATGTGAACGTCTGCCATTTTGGGGCGTTACAGCCTCGGCAGGCGTCTGGCGAGGTGTCACCTGTGAAGATCAGTTATGTCGGTATCGATGTAAAACTTGCGAAAGCTCAACTCTCAGTGTTATAACACTTGTATGAATATGCCCCAAGCTCTCTTGAAGCAGCTCAAAATTGTAAGGATCGGCAATTCGGCAGGAATGATTTTGCCGAAGGAAGAACTGGAGCGCCTCAATCTCGAAGTAGGCGACGTGATTTCCTATAGCCAGACGCCCGACGGTATCAGCCTTGCTGTCCGGGACCCAGACTTCGACGAACAGATGGTCCGCGCCCGATCAATCATGAAGCGATACCGCAACGCACTTGGCGAACTGGCCAAGTGACATGGCCGAGTGGAACTGGGTGCGTGAGGGCATTGTCCTCGCATTGCACGATGAGCAATTGACGGAACATGGTGGTGCGTCGGGAGTAAGGGACTTTGGATTGCTGCAAAGCGCGCTCGCGCGTCCGGTCAATCTGGTTGCTTACGCCGAGCCGGATGCCGCAGATCTGGCGGCTGCCTGCGCATTCGGCATTGCCCGCAACCACCCTTTTGTCGACGGAAACAAGCGCACGGCTGCAGTAGCAGCGCTGTTATTTCTGGACATTAATGGACACAACTGGACGATAACAGAACCGGAACTGGTCGTCCTGATCCTCGCGCTCGCCGCCGGCGAACTCGCCGAGGATGAGGTGGCAGCCTGGTTTCGCGATCGGATCGCCTAACCGTCGGCAGGCACGTCTGCGTCTTCTTCCTCAACGCCGCGCACTTCTGCAAGCCGCACCGCACCGACCACATGTTCCTCATTGGCGACGTTGAACAACCTCACCCCGGCCGAGCCGCGCCCGATTACTCTTAGCGATTCCAGCGGCAGGCGGATCAGCTTGGCCTGGTTGGTCACCAGCATCAGCTGGTCAGCCCGGGTTGACGGGAAGCTGGCGACGACCGGACCATTGCGCTTGATATTGTCAATGTTGGTGATGCCCTGGCCGCCCCGCCCGGTGCGGCGGTATTCATAGGCCGATGACAGCTTGCCGTAGCCGTTGGCGCAGACGGTGAGGATAAACTGTTCCTTTGTCGCCATTTCCTCGACACGTGCCGGCGCCAGCTCGCATTCGCCCTCGCGATCGCCCTTCCAGGGTGCGAATTTGAGGTAGGCTTCGCGTTCTTCCTGAGTGGTGCCGACGCGGTGGAGGATCGACAGCGAAATCACCTCATCGTCCGCCTTGAGCGCCATGCCGCGAACGCCGGTGGAGGTGCGGCTGACGAATTCGCGCACGTCATCCGCCGGGAAGCGGATCGCCTTGCCGAGACGGCTGGCGAGAAGCACGTCGTCGCCGCTGGTTAGCAGCGCGACGCCGATCAGCCGGTCGGACGAATCTTCGTCGAAGCGCATGGCGAACTTGCCGTTGGAGGGAATATTGCTGAAGGCATCCATGCTGTTGCGCCGGACGTTGCCCCTGGCCGTGGCGAACACCACGTTCAGCTCGCCCCAGGTGCTCTCGTCGTCGGGCAGCGGCAGGACCGCGGCAATCGTTTCGCCCTGATCGAGCGCTGGCAACAGGTTGACGATCGGCCGTCCGCGCGTCGCCGGCCCGCCTTCCGGCAAGCGCCAGACCTTGAGGCGATAGACCTTGCCGGCGGTCGAGAAGAACAGGACCGGGCTGTGGGTCGAAGTGACGAACATGGTCGAGACCGCGTCCTCGTCCTTGGTCGTCATGCCAGCACGGCCCTTGCCGCCGCGGTTCTGGGCGCGGAAGATCGACAGGCTGGTGCGCTTGATATAACCGTCCAGGGTGACGGTGACGACCATCTCGTCGCGCTCGATCAGATCCTCGTCCTCGATCCCGTCCCAGGCGGGGGCGATTTCGGAGACACGCGGGGTGGCGAAGGCTTCGCGCACCGCGACCAGCTCGCCGCGCATCAGCCCGTAAAGCTTCACCCGGTCGCCAAGGATCGAAAGAAATTCCGCGATAGCATCGGCAAGTTGCTGGAGCTCGCCGCCGATTTCGTCGCGGCCGAGCGCGGTGAGACGGTGGAGGCGCAGGTCAAGGATCGCCTTTACCTGCAATTCGGAAAGCCGGTAGGTGCCGCCCGAAGTTTCCTCGGCATCCTCCTCGATCGCCTCGACCAGGCGAATGTAGGGTGCGATTTCGCCGATTGCCCACTCCCTTGCCAGCAGCGCCGCGCGCGCCGCGCCGGGATTGGGCGAGGCGCGGATGATCCGCACCACCTCGTCGAGATTGGTGACGGCGATGACCAGTCCGAGCAACAAATGTGCCCGGTCGCGCGCCTTGTTCAGCTCGAACTTGGTGCGGCGGGTGATAACTTCCTCGCGGAAAGCGATGAAAGCCTGGATGATGTCGCGAAGCGCGAGCGTCTCGGGCCGGCCGCCGCGAATCGCCAGCATGTTGGCCGGAAAGCTCGACTGGGCGGGGGTGTGCCGCCACAGCTGGTTTAGCACCACTTCGGGCGTGGCATCGCGCTTAAGCTCGATGACGACTCGAACGCCAAGCCGGCTGGATTCGTCGCGGATGTCGGAAACGCCCTCGATCCGCTTGTCCTTGGCGGCTTCGGCAATCTTTTCGACCAGCCCGTTCTTGCCGGTCTGGTAGGGCATCGAGGTGAGCACGATCGAGCGTCGGTCTCCGCGGCCTTCCTCGATCTCGTGGCGGCAGCGCTGCAGGATCGAGCCGCGCCCGGTCAGATAGGCCGAACGGGCGCCGTGCGAGCCCAGGATAATCGGCGCGGTCGGGAAGTCGGGGCCGGGGATGATCTCGAACAATTCCTCGGTGGTGATCGCCGGATTGTCGATGAAGGCGAGGCAGCCGTCGATCACTTCGCCGAGATTATGCGGCGGGATATTGGTAGCCATGCCCACGGCGATGCCGCCGGCGCCATTGACCAGCAGATTGGGGAAGCGCGCCGGCAGTACTGTCGGCTCCTGGCGCGATCCGTCGTAATTGTCCTGGAAATTGACGGTATCCTTGTCGAGATCGTCGAGCAGGCTGTTGGCGGCGCGGGCCAGGCGCGCCTCGGTATAACGCATCGACGCCGGATCATCGGGATCCATCGAACCGAAATTGCCCTGGCCGTCGACCAGCGGCAGCCGCATCGACCAGTCCTGCGCCATGCGAACAAGGGCGAAGTAGATCGCGCTGTCGCCGTGCGGGTGGTAATTGCCCATCACGTCGCCAACGATTTTCGCACATTTGCGATACGGTCGGCCCGCGACCATACCGCCCTCCATCGCGGCGTAGAGGATGCGGCGGTGCACCGGCTTGAGCCCGTCGCGCACATCTGGCAGCGCGCGGCTGACGATCACGCTCATCGCGTAATCGAGGTAGCTTGCCTTCATTTCGTCGACGATGTCGATACGGGTGTACTCGCCGGCAGGTGGCGGGGAATCGATAATTTCGGTGTCGTCGCTCACGCGGATTTTTTCGATCGCAGTTGCTGGGAAGGTGGAGGCTCAGGCCCTAGGCGAACCATCCTGCCAGCGCCAGTCGAAGCGCGTCTTCTGCCCACGGAATCTGCCGCTTTTCCACAAAAGTTGCGTTGTGGGTGAATGGCTGGAACAAACCGCATTCAATTGTCGTTCACCGACTGCACCCTAGTGGCGCGTACTGTTGCCAAGCTGGCGAATTCTCGCCAATGATATATTCACGGCTTTAAAGTGGTGGAAGCAAGTCTCCGCCGCAATCCAAAGGAGTGACGCTCGATGATCCGCACCGCATTGCCCAGAATTAGGGCCTCGCTTGTTCGCCCGGCGCTTGGCGCCGCAGCTGGCCTAGCTATCCTTGCCGGAGCCGCTCTGGTTGCCGGACCCGCGCTGGCGGCCCCGGCACAGCAAAAAGCTCCCAAAGCTCCCAAACTTTCACTTTCCAAGCCGTTTCAAGCTGCCGCTGCTCCGCTTAGCAAATCAATTGAAGACGCCAAGAAACGCGCCGACGTCGTTGCCGCTACCAATAGCGCAAATGCCGCGCAATCTGCAGCCCAGACTGCTACGGGGGCTGCCCGCACCCAGGCGCGCGCTAGTCTCGATGCCGCCGTTGCTGCACTTGGAAACACGTTAAGGGCTGAAAAGGCTCAGCTCGACGCAGCATTCGCCGTAGCTAGTACGCCGGATGACCGTTATATGGCGGGAAGCCTGGCCGTAAGTCTTGGCGGTATCGCTAAAGATTCTAGGCTCCAGCGCCGTGGTATCGAAGCCATGATCGGCAGCGGCAAGGTCGCAGCGGCAGATACGCCGCGGTTGCAATATCACCTTGGCATGTTCGCCTTCGACCAGAAGGATTTCGCCACCGCGCGCACAGCGCTGGGCGCCGCTATTGCTGCCGGTTTCCATGAAAACGATGCCGACGCGCTGCTCGCCGAGGCCTATATTTCGGACAATCAGGTGCCGCAGGGCCTGATCGTGCTCAAGCAGGCGATCGATTATCGCAATACCACTCCCACCAAAGCGCCAGCCGGCTGGTACCGGCGCGGGCTGGGCGCTGCCTACAAGGCCAAGCAGGTCGACACGGCAGCCGAATTCGCGATGGGTCTGGTGGGCGCTTATCCCACTGCGGACAATTGGGCGGGCGCCATCACCGTCGTGCGTGAGATCGGCAAATACCCGGCACAGGAAACGCTGGACCTGATGCGCTTGATGGATCGCACCAAGAGCTACGCCGAGGAACGCGATTACATCGAATATATCCAGGCTGCCGATGCGCGCCGTCTGCCGGGCGAAGTTATCCGCGTGCTTGATGCCGGCAAGGCGTCCGGCAAGCTGCGGACCAACGACCCGTTCGTGACCGAAGCCCGCACGGTTGCCAGCGGCCGGCTCGCTGCCGACCGGGCCTCACTTCCCGGCCTCGAACGTGAAGCCCGCGCCGCCAGCGCTTCGTCCGTGACGGTAACCGGCGCTGGCGATGCCTTCCTCAGCTACGGCGATGCGGCGAAAGCGGAGGCGCTGTACACCATCGCCATGGCCAAGGCGGGCGCTGACATGCCCAAGCTGCTGACCCGCCTCGGCATTGCCCAGCTCGATCAGGGCAATTATGCCGGTGCCCGGGCGTCGTTCACCAAGGTGCAGGGCCCGCGCCGCAATATCGCACAACTGTGGTCGCTCTACGCCGCGCAGAAGGCGTCAGGGACGGCTGCGTCCTGAGGATTTGCTCGTATCCCCCTCCCGCTTGCGGGAGGGGTTAGGGGTGGGTCAGCTATTCCACCGGCGAGAACGCTCCGCTCGCCTCGTCGAGCAAGTGCAGCACGCCATCGGATATCGCAAAGAACGCACCGCGCAGCCGCAGTCGGCCGTCGCGTTCCTTGGTGCGAACGCAGGGAAAGCTACGCAAATTGGCGAGGCTGACGCACACGCCCGCCTGCTCCATCGCCCGCTCCGCCGCGCGCCCGGTGGTCCCCAGCTGTGCCGCGATCGGCGCCCGCGCTTCGTCTAGCAGGGCGATCCAGTTGGCGATAAAGCCGCCTTCGCCGGGCTCCGTTCCATGCAACTCCTTCGTTAGTGCCGCCTTGCAGCCGCCGCAGCTGCCGTGACCCAAGACGATGATCTGCCGCACTTCGAGTACCTGCACTGCGAATTCCAGCGCGGCAGACACACCATGGTGGCCCGGGGTCGTCTCAAAGGGCGGCACCAGGGCGGCAACATTGCGAACGACGAAAATTTCGCCCGGATCAACATCGAATATCTGCGCCGGATCGACGCGGCTGTCCGAGCAGGCGATGACCATCAGCTTTGGCCGCTGACCTTCATTGGCAAGCTGGTCGTAGCGTTCCTTCTGCGCTGCATAAGCGCTGGCGCGGAACCTACGGTAACCTTCGAGAAGCACTGCAAATTCAGGCATTAGAATCGCTCGCCACGAATAACTTCGACGTCCCACATCGTCAGAAGCAAGCCATGGCTGGTGAGCAAGGGTGCCAGTTCCTCCGTCAGCCGGCTTGCGCGTGCCTGCGAAGCGATAGTCAACACCAACGCCTTGTCGGAGCCGGTCACGCGCTCTTCCCGCCACTCCCCCTCTCGGCCTCGCCCGGAACTGACCGGCAATACGGTCCAGCCGGTTATCTCGCAGCGTTCCATCGCGGCAGTTACCCGCCGGACGAGCGGCGTATCGGCAAGGATTTCAATCCGTTTCCGGATGACGGTTTCAATCATAGGGTGTCCTTCAGCTTCCCCCCAGCAGACCGGCGAGCCAAGCGATCAAACTGATATTTACGATGAGATTGAACGGAAAACTTAGCGATAGTGACATGGTCAGATAAATGCCAGGATCCGCCTCGGGCAAGGCAAGTCGCATGGCTGCGGGCACTGCTATATAGCTTGCGCTGGCGCATAAAACGCCAAACGCCGCAGCCGATCCGACTTCGAGGCCGATCGCCGTCCCCGCCACGACGCCCAGGCCACCATTCACCAGCGGAAACAAAATTGCGAGCGTCACCAGCCGCCAGTTGATTGCCCGTGTCTGGATAAGACGCCGGGCGGCGATCAGCCCCATGTCGAGCAGAAACAGGCACAGTATGCCCTTGAACCCGGTATCGAACACCGGCTTCACTTGCTCGAACTTTTCAGGCCCGGCAATCCACCCGATAGCGAAGCTGCCGAGCAACAGAACGACCGAGGCATTGAGGAACACCTCACGCCAAAGACTGCCACCATCCTGCTCGCTCGCCTTTACCCCACGCCGAGCCAGATAGAGCCCCGAGAGGATTGCCGGAGTCTCCATTACCGCAAGGACCGCGACCATATAGCCAGCCGGAGCCAGGTCGATAGCGCTCAGAATTTCTACGGCCGTCACAAAAGTGACGACACTGACCGAACCATAATGCGCTGCCACTGCCCCGGCATTGATGCGGCTCAGCCTGCCGAAGCTTCGCAATAGGCCATAGGCGGCGAAGGGAATGCCGAGACTTGCAACGATGCCGATGGCCACGGCGGCGGCAACTTCCCCGTTCACCCCCGAATCTGCTATGGCTACCCCGCCCTTGAGGCCGATTGCAGCCATCAGGTAAACTGACATTCCTTTGGCCATGGCTTCAGGTATTGCCAGCTCGGATTTGAGTGCGGCAGCCAGAAGACCGAGCAGGAAAAAGAGAATGACAGGCGAAGCCAGTGTCTCCAGTGCGGTGGAACCCATCGTGCGCCTTCTACCTTTAACTTTGCCCCAGCGGCCATTGGCAAGTCGGGCCGGCGCCACTAAATGGACCGCATGAACGATCTCTCTAGTGCTCCCATAAGACAGCGCAAGCCCGACTGGATTCGGGTCAAGGCGCCGACCTCCAGGGCCTATGCCGAGACCCGCGATCTGATGCGCTCGCTCAACCTGAACACAGTGTGCGAGGAAGCGGCTTGCCCCAATATCGGCGAGTGCTGGACCAAGAAGCACGCAACGGTGATGATCCTGGGCGATACCTGCACCCGTGCCTGCGCCTTCTGCAACGTTAAGACCGGCATGCCGGGCAAGGTCGCTGCGGATGAGCCCGAGCATGTCGCCCAGGCGGCGGCGAAGCTGGGTCTTGAACACATCGTCGTCACTTCGGTCGACCGCGACGATTTGCCGGACGGCGGGGCAGGTCAGTTCGTCAAGGTGATCGCGGCGCTGCGCCGGACGACGCCGCAGACCACAATCGAGATCCTCACCCCCGATTTTCGCGGGCGGATGCCGGCGGCGGTGGCGGCGATCGTTGCCGCCGGGCCCGATGTCTACAACCACAATCTTGAAACTATGCCGCGTCTGTACCCGACGATTCGGCCGGGTGCGCGCTATTACGCCTCGCTGCGGCTGCTGGAGGAGGTGAAGCGGCACGATCCGTCGATCTTCACCAAATCGGGCATCATGCTGGGCTTGGGGGAAGAGCGGCTTGAGGTCCACCAGGTGATGGACGACATGCGCTGCGCCGGGATCGATTTCCTGACCATGGGGCAGTATCTCCAGCCGACCCCGAAACACACCAGAGTGGTCGAGTTCGTCACCCCGCAGGCGTTTGACGCTTACGGTGCCATCGCCCGGGCCAAGGGTTTCCTGCAAGTCGCCTCCAGCCCGCTCACCCGGTCAAGCTATCACGCCGGCGACGATTTCCGCGCGATGCGCCGGGCCCGCGAGGCGCAGCTGGCGAAGACAGGCTGATGCCGGCGATCCGGGAAGTCTGCACAATGCCCTACAGTGCCGAACAGATGTTCGATCTGGTCGCCGATGTCTCGCGCTATGGCGAATTCCTGCCGTGGGTGGTGGCGACGCGGGTGCAGTCGGATTCCGAACACCAGATGGTTGCCGATATGTTGGTGGGCTTCAAAAGCCTGCGCGAGAAATTTACCTCGCAGATCGAGAAGGACCGGCCGGGGCGCATCCAGGTGCATTACATCGATGGTCCGATGCGCGATCTCGACAATATCTGGCTATTCCGCTCGCTTGGCCCCGCCGCCTGCGAAGTCGATTTCTCGGTCAGCGTCACCTTTCGCAACGCCCTGTTCGAAAGCCTTGCCGGCCAGTACTTCGACCGCGCGTTCCGTAAGATGGTCGCGGCATTCGAAACGCGCGCGGCGGCGCTTTACGGCAGCAACAGTTCCAGCGCGACCAGCGCGGCCTGACAGCGCACCGCCGACCGGCTGCCGCCGTCGAAGAACCGCTCCTCCGCATCGACTTCATCGCTGCCTCTTATGGCGCGGGCGAAGACGACGGTGCCGACCGGGCGCTGCGCGCTGCCGCCACCGGGTCCGGCAACGCCGCTGATGGCAACCGCGATATCGGCGTTGCTGCGAGCCAGCGCTCCTTGCGCCATGGCCCAGACGGTGGCGACCGAAACGGCACCGAAAGTGTCGAGGATCGCATCCGGAACCGCGAGGATTTCTCGCTTGGCCTCGTTCGAATATGTGACGAAGCCGCGATCCAGCACCGCCGATGAGCCGGCGATTTCGGTAAGCGCCGCGCAGACCAGGCCGCCGGTGCAGCTCTCGGCAAGGGAGACCGTGCGGCCTGCCGCCTTGTTCTCGGCGACGACGCGAATGGCGAGGTCGATGACTTCGCGGGGGAGGAGATAATTGTCCATCACGCCGGACAAATGCTGAGCATGCCGATCCTGGCGCGGCCCGACTTCGCACCGATGCCGACCGCCAGCGCGATCAGCTCTGCGGTATTCTCGGGTGGCAGCGGCGACAGCACCCGCACCACCTGGTCGATCACGCCGCAGCGACTGGGCGGCAGCTGCTGCACGACCATGCCGGAAACGAGCGCATCGAACATTTGTTGCTGCGTCGCATCGGGCAACGCCCGGATGAAATTGGCGGCATCGCTGCCCCCCGAACTCAAACTCAGCTTGATGAAGGCAGCCCTCGCCGCCGGCCAGACCTCGGTCCTGCCCTGCGCATAGCGCGATGCCAGCCGGTCGCCGTTCTGGTTCAGCCAAGCGCCCGGCGGCAGGCTGGCGGAGCAGCGCTGCGCGGTGCCGGTGATGATGCTTGGCAGCGCGTAGCTTGAAAGCGCGGTGAATTCCGCTGGGGTCAGGCAAGGCGGCTCGGCCGCAGCGGCGGCGACCGGGGTCGCCGCGGTAATGGCAAGAATGGCCAGTGCGGCAAGGCAGCGCATGCTGGGTTTCTCCTTTAGTGCAAGATCAGGGTGGCGATTGCCTGCGCGGCGATACCTTCGCCCCGTCCAGCAAATCCGAGCTTTTCCGTGGTGGTGGCCTTGACGCTGACCAGGCCTGAGTCAATGCCCAGCAGTTCCGCTAGCCGGCCCCGCATCGCCTCGCGGTGCGGGGCGATCTTGGGCGCTTCGCAAATGATCGTCAGGTCGACATTGCCGATGGCATAGCCGGCTGCTTCGACCAACGAGGCGGCGTGGGCGAGGAACAGTTGCGAAGCAGCGTCGCGCCATTGCGGGTCGCTGGGCGGGAAATGCTCGCCGATATCGCCCGCGCCAATCGCGCCGAGCAGCGCATCGACCAGCGCATGGATGGCGACATCGGCATCGCTATGGCCGGCAAGACCCTGGCTGTGTTCGATACGGACGCCGCACAACCATAAGGCGTCGCCATCGGCAAGCCGGTGGACATCATAGCCCGTGCCGGTGCGGACCGGCGGCGCGTTGCGGCCGAAGTCGGCAGGATAGGTCAGCTTGTGCAAGGCTTCGTCCCCTTCGACCAGCGCAATGGCAATGCCGGCGGCCTGCGCCACCTGGGCATCGTCCCCGGCAGTGGCAGCGCCCGGCCAGGCGCGGTGGGCAGCCAGGATCGCGGCGTAGCGGAACGCCTGGGGGGTCTGGACCCGGCGCAGCACATTTCGGTCGGCGGATGTTCCCATCATTCCTTGATCATCCCGGGCAAGGCTGTCGGTCACTGGCAGCACCGGGATGGCTGCTTGCTGAATGGCCAGCGCATCGAGCAGGCGGGTGATGACCGTCGCGGGGAGGATTGGCCGGGCGGCGTCGTGGATCAGGACATTATCGGGCGCATCGCCTGCCAGCGCCTCAAGACCTAGTTTGACCGAAAGCTGGCGGGAGCTGCCACCGGTGACAAGCCGGACGCCGGCTATGCCTTTGAGCGCGCTTTGGGCAATTTCATCGGCGCCCTCGGGGATGGCGACGACGATCTGCGAGATGCCGTTCGCCGCCAGGGCTTCCACCGAATGCCGCACTACTGGTTTTCCGCGCCACGGGGCGAATTGCTTGGGCAGCGGCTGTCCGGCACGCAGCCCTTGGCCGGCGGCGACGACAACGGCGGCAGTGCGGGAAGGGGGGGGCGTGCCGGGCATAGCTTCGCGCCGGTAACCGCTTGCCGTACTGACGGCAATCCACTATGCGCTGCCCAAATTTTAGGCAGCACGATGAACCCGCTTCCCATCCCTCCCACGCTAGCGCCGATCGCCATCGGAAACGTAAGCGTCGATTGCCCGGTGATCCTTGCGCCGATGACCGGCGTTACCGACATGCCGTTCCGCAAGCTGGTGCGCCGCTTCGGCTCGGGCCTCAATGTCACCGAGATGATCGCCTCGCCGGCGATGATCCGCGAGACGCGTCAGTCGCTGCAGAAGGCGGCTTGGGACCAACTCGAGGAACCGGTGTCATTGCAGCTCGCCGGATGTTCGCCAGCTGAAATGGCAGAAGCGGCCAAGCTCAATGCGGACCGGGGCGCGGCGATTATTGACATCAACATGGGCTGCCCGGTCAAGAAAGTGGTCAACGGCGATGCCGGCTCGGCGCTGATGCGCGACCTGCCGCTGGCCGCCGCCCTGATCGCGGCGACGGTGAAGGCGGTCGACGTGCCGGTGACGGTCAAGATGCGGATGGGCTGGGACCATAATACGCTCAATGCCCCCGAATTGGCGCGTATCGCCGAAGATCTCGGCGCGAAAATGATCACCGTCCACGGCCGCACCCGCTGCCAGATGTACCGGGACGAGGCCGATTGGGCTTTTGTCCGGCAGGTGAAGCAGGCGGTTGCGATCCCGGTCATCGTCAACGGCGACATCTGCACCATCGCCGATGCCGCCAGTGCTCTGGAGCTTTCCGGTGCGGATGGCGTCATGATTGGCCGGGGTGCTTACGGCAAGCCGTGGCTGCTGGGCCAAATCATGCATTGGCTGCGCCATGGGACCAGCATTTCCGAACCATCGCTCGACCAGCAACTATCTCTAATTCTTGAGCATTATCATGCGATGCTTGTCCATTATGGCAAGGATACTGGCGTCAAGATGGCGCGCAAGCATGTCGGCTGGTACACCAAGGGCCTGCCAGGATCGGCCGAGTTCCGCAACCGGGTCAACTTCATCGACGATGCAGGTGAGGTGACCCGCTCACTGTCAGAATTCTACGCACCGTTCCTCCAGCGCCAGGCCGCCTGAGCGATGGGGCGGCGATGACCATCCCCGATGCGCAGCGGCAGCTCGCCAGCCTGCCGCTTGCGATCGTGCTGCTTGCGCCTGGCCAGAAGATCGCTGCAGCCAATCCGGCCGCCGAGCAATTCCTCGGCCAAAGCCTGCGCCGCCTCGCCGGGCGCCCGCTGCTTGCTACGCTGAGCTTTGACGAACCGCGGCTGGCTGAGCGGTTGAGCGATAGCGAAACACCGGTTTCCGCGCGCGAAATCGATGTTACCATCGCCGGTATCGGCACCCGCCGCCTCGACGTCACGGCGGCTCCGGTGGTCGGCGAGCCGGGCTGGCAGGTGCTTACGCTCCACGATTCCAGCACCGCCGAGGCCATGGGTGAGGATTCGGGCGGCGCCGAAGATGCTTTGCTGCGGGCGCCGGAGGTGCTGGCGCACGAAATCAAGAACCCGCTCGCCGGCATCCGCGGCGCGGCGCAGCTGCTGGCGCGCAAAGTCGGGGAAAAAGACCAGGCCCTGACCCGGCTGATTACAGCCGAAGTCGACCGGATCGCCAAGCTGATCGACCAGATGCAAACCCTCAGCCGCCGCACCACCGCCCCGCTCGAGTCTTGTAACCTGCACGAGGCGGTCCGCCGCGCCAGCGCGGTTCTGGGCGCGGCGGAACGTGAGGGACCGCGGATCGAGGAAGAATTCGATCCCTCGCTGCCCTCGGTGCTCGGCAATGCCGATGCGCTGGTGCAGGTTCTGATCAATCTCCTCGCCAACGCCCGCGAGGCTTGCGAAACAACGGTCAAGCCCCGGCTTATCGTCCGGACGCGCTTCGCCAGCGGTCTGCAGCTCAGTTCCACCGGAACTAGTGAGCCGGTACGGTTGCCGATTGAAATCCGGATCAGCGACAATGGCCCCGGTGTGGATCCGGCGATGCGCGACCGCATTTTCGATCCTTTCGTCACCACCAAGAAGAGCGGGCAGGGGCTGGGGCTCGCGCTGGTGCGCAAGCTGGTCGGCGAGATGCACGGACGGATCGGCCACGAGCGCGACGATGCTGGCCGCTGGACCCATTTCCGCCTGCACCTTCCAATGGCTGGCGTTACCGGGGGCCGGGACCAGCGGGAGGTCGAGGCGCCATGAGTGTGCTGCTGGTCGAAGACGACGAGTCCATCGCCATCGTCATCACCGCCGCGCTGGAGGCGGAAGGCTTCGCGGTCACGCGCTGCGCCAGCCTCGGCGAACGTGACCGGCAATTATCCGATCGGCGCTTTTCCGTGCTTGTTACCGATGTCATCTTGCCCGATGGCGACGGGATCGACACTATGGATACGGTCCGCGCGCTCCATCCGACCATGCCGGTAATCATACTTTCAGCGCAAAACACCCTCGATACGGCTGTTCGCGCCAGTGGCACCGGCGCTTATGAGTATTTCCCCAAGCCCTTCGATATCGACGAACTGGCCAAGGCAGTGCGGCAAGCCGTCGGGGCGAATGCCGATGGCAGGGAAGGCTTTGCCCCGGACGAGCCCGGCCAGAGTCTGCCACTGGTTGGTCGCAGCGCGCCAATGCAGGCGGTCTACCGGATGATAACGCGGGTGCTGCGTAACGATCTGACCGTACTGATCCTCGGCGAATCGGGCACCGGCAAGGAACTGGTGGCCGAGGCCATCCACCAGCTCGGCCACCGCAGCGCCGGGCCGTTTGTCGCGGTCAACACCGCGGCGATCCCCGCCGAACTGATCGAGAGCGAGCTTTTTGGGCACGAGAAGGGGGCCTTCACCGGCGCTGTCGCGCGCCACATCGGCAAATTTGAGCAGGCGGTCGGCGGCACCCTGTTCCTCGATGAGATCGGCGATATGCCGATGCAGGCCCAGACACGGCTGCTCCGCGCGCTGCAATCGGGCAGTATCCGGCGCGTCGGCGGGCGCGAGGAAGTGACGATCGATACCCGGATCGTTGCGGCTACTAACCGTGATCTCGCCCCGATGATCGCCGCTGGCCAGTTCCGCGAGGACCTCTATTACCGCATCAATGTGGTGCCGATCGAACTGCCGGCGCTGCGTGAACGGCCCGACGACATCGAGGCGCTGGCCCGGCACTTCCTCCAGCTCGCCGTCGGTGAAGGCCTGCCCCGCCACCAGCTGACCGCCGATGCCGCCGGCTTGCTGGTCCGCCAACCCTGGCGCGGCAATGTCCGGGAGTTGAAGAACTTCATCTTCCGCCTGGCGCTGCTGGCCCGCGAAGAGATCATCGACGCCGCTGCCGTGATGCCGCTGCTGCAACAGCTTCACACGCCCGATGCTACCGGTATCACCGATCAGGGGTTCGATGCGGCAGTTGCCCGCTGGCTGGGCGAAACCAGGCCTGCGCCTGGCACGGTTTACGACCGCGCGCTGGAAACTTTCGAGCGGCCCTTATTCGCCGCAGTTCTCCAGGAAACCGGTGGCAACCAACTGCGTGCGGCGCAGTTGCTCGGCATCAACCGCAATACGCTGCGCAAGCGGCTCGGCGAATTGGCGATCGATCCGGACGGTTTCAGCCGCCGATCCTGAGCTTCTACCCGGCGCTTTTCTCTTGCAGACCGGCAACAGGAGTGTTGTAATAGTGCAACGATCATGAGCGAGGCTTCTTTACGCAAACGGCGCTGGCCGGTTTGGTGGCGGCGTGTGCAGATAGCCGCGCGCCGGGCGAATTTCTTCGCCGTGGTCGAAGCCGCAGCGGTGATCGCCTTCGTGCTGATGTCGGCGATTGCCTGGGTCACGCTATCCGCTCAGGCGGAAAAGCGCGAGTTGCTGCCTTCGGATATGACCGCAACACTGCTGGTCGGCATGCTGGTTCCTGCGATGACGATCCTTGTCCTGCTGGGGCGGCGGCTCGCGCTGCGGCGCGCGGCGGAAAGCATCGGGGGATCGGGCCGGATGCATGTTCAGCTGGTGTTCCTGTTCTCGATGATCTCGGCGATCCCGACGCTGCTGGTGGTGATTTTCGCGTCCTGGCTGTTTCAGTCGGGCGTCGAGTTCTGGTTTTCCGACAATTCGCGAGGCCTCCTGGAAAACGCCAATAAGCTGGCCCGAGGCTATCACGAGCAGACCCAGCGCGATGTCAGCAGTGAATCCGTCGCCATGGCCAGCGACCTGCGCGCCTTCCTCAGCACGGAATCGATTGCCGCCCCGTCGTTCGCGCAATTCTATTCCTACCAGGTCGTCAACCGGAAGCTCAACGAATCCGCAATTATCCAGAAGGGTGAGGACGGCCAGCTGCGCACCGCCGCCATCGTCGATCCGGAAAGCAACACCGATCGTCAGCGGATGAGCCCCGCCGTGCTGGCGCGGATCGAGGGGGGCGAAGCGATTGTCGTCAACGCCAGCGCCAACAAGATCGAGGCGATAACCCCGATCGACCGGCGCTCTGGCGTTTACCTCTATACCGCGCGCGTGTCAGATCTGCTGGCATTCAGCCAGGGACAGCGGGCGCAGAACATCGTGCAGGCCTATGAAGTGCTGACCCGGCGGGCGCGGGTGCTGCAATTGCGGTTCAACGTGGCGCTGTTCGTCCTGTCGCTGGCGCTGGTCGGGTTTTTCGTCTGGCTGGCGCTGCGTTTCGCCGACCGCCAGGTAAAACCGCTGCATGAGCTGGTCGATGCCGCACGGCGCGTCGGCAGCGGCAATTTTGCCTTGCGGGTCGAGGGGCGTACCGGCGCGGACGAGATCGGCCTGCTCAACCGCGCGTTCAATCGCATGACCGCGCAGATCGAGAAACAGACCCAGGCCCTGCTCAACGCGAACCAGCAACTGCACGATCGCCGGGCGCTGATTGAAGCAGTAATCGAATCGGTGACGGCCGGCATCGTCTCGACCAATCTCGAAGGCCAGATTCTGCTGCTCAACAGCTCGGCGCAGAAGCTGCTGCTCGACCATTCGGGACCTGGGCCGCTGGGCGTGCGGCTCGCCGATGTCGCCCCGGAGATTGCCGGATTGGTCGACGCCGGGTTGTCGAGCGGCATCGTCCAATATGCCAAGGGCGGCGATTTGCTGACGCTGGCGGTTAAGATCAGCCATGGCGGCACCGGGCTGGTGATCACCTTCGAGGATATTACCCGCCAGCTGCTCGACCAGCGCCAGGCGGCTTGGTCCGATGTCGCGCGCCGGATTGCCCATGAAATCAAGAATCCGCTCACCCCGATCCAGCTCGCGACCGAAAGGCTGAGCCGCCGTTATCGCAAGCAGATTTCAGACGATCCCGAACTGTTCGAGGAACTGACCAGCACGATCATTCGCCAGGTCGGCGATCTGCGCAAAATGGTCGACGAGTTTTCCTCGTTCGCGCGGTTGCCGAAACCGGTGTTCCGCAATGAAGATTCGCTCGATCTGGCGCGCCAGGCGGTGTTCCTGCAGGAAGTTGCGCGGCCGGATATCGCATTCTCCTTTGCTGCCCATCAGGCCCTTCCATCGATTGCCTGCGACCGCCATCAATTCGGCCAGGCGATGACGAATGTCCTGAAAAATGCCGTGGAAGCTGTTGATGCACGAGCAAAAACCGAATCTGTTGCGTTCCGGGGAAAAGTTTCTGTCGATATCCGCCCCGATAACGATTCGATCCTGGTCTCGGTCATCGACAATGGCATCGGATTGCCCAAAGATCGTGAACGGATAGTCGAACCCTATGTCACCTCGCGCGAAAAGGGGACCGGCCTTGGCCTCGCGATCGTCAACAAGATTGTCGAAGAACATGGCGGTGAAATGACATTTGCCTCCGCCGAGGGGGGCGGGGCATGCGTTACCATGCGCTTTGCCTGCGACCCGCTGGCGGGCAGGCGCACATCGGAGGCGGCGGAATGACGGTAGCTGTACTGACGGAGGCCCAATGGCGCTCGACATACTGATTGTCGATGACGAACGCGATATTCGCGACCTCGTGGCTGGGGTGCTCAGCGACGAGGGCTACGAATGCCGCACTGCCGGCGACAGTCTGTCCGCGCTTGATGCTATAGATCAGCGCCGGCCTTCGCTGGTCCTGCTCGATGTCTGGCTTCATGGTAGCCCGATGGATGGGCTCGAAGTGCTCGATGCGATCAAGGCGCGCGAGCCCGAACTGCCGGTGATCGTCTTCTCCGGCCACGGCAACATCGATACAGCGGTCTCGGCGATCGGGCGCGGGGCGGTCGATTTCCTCGAAAAGCCATTTGAGGCCGAGCAGTTGCTGCATTTGGTCGGGCGGGCCACAGAGACCGAGCGCTTGCGCCGGGAAAATGCCCAGCTTCGTCAGGGCTTCACCAATTCCGACGAGTTCACCGGCAATAGCCCAGCGATCAATCAGGTGCGCGCCACCATCAAGCGTATTGCCAATACCGGCAGCCGGCTGCTGATTTCCGGTCCAGCGGGCGCGGGCAAGGAGGTTGCGGCGCGGCTGCTGCACAGCTGGAGTTCACGGGCGGCATGCGCGTTTGTCAGCGTTAATTCTGCCCGGATCACACCAGAGCGTTTCGAAGAGGAACTGTTCGGCGAAGAGGCCGACGGCAACCTCCTGCGGCCGGGCCTTCTGGAAAAGGCCGATGGCGGAACGCTTTATTTCGATGAGGTGGCCGATATGCCGCTGTCGACCCAGGCGCGAATCCTGCGCGTCCTTACCGAGCAGGCTTTCGTCAGGGTTGGCGGCAATCGGCAAATCCGGGTCGATGTCCGGGTGGTCTCCTCCACCTCGCGCGATCTCGAATTGGAAATTGCCGAGGGCCGCTTTCGCGAGGACTTGTTCTACCGGCTGAATGTCGTGCCGATCAGCGTGCCGCTACTGTCGGACCGGCGCGAGGACATTCCGGCGCTGGTGAACCATTTCTTCGCGCGCTACGCCCGGGATCAGGGCATTCAGCCGCCCGAAGTCGGGGATGAAGCCATGACGGTCCTGCAGGCTTATGAGTGGCCAGGCAATGTTCGCCAACTGCGGAATGTCGTGGAGCGCACTGTCATACTCGCACCGCGAGAACGGCTTGAGCGCATTGAAGTCGACATGCTGCCAGCGGAATTGTTCAGCGAACGGTTACAGGGCGATTCAAGGATGTCGGCTCTGATGGGGGTGCCACTCCGCGAAGCACGGGAAAATTTCGAACGCGAATACCTCAAGGTTCAGATCCGACGATTTTCCGGGAACATTTCCAAGACAGCCGGCTTTATCGGCATGGAACGCTCGGCGCTGCACCGCAAACTCAAGCTCCTGGGGATGGGAGAGCGGCGCGAGGAAGAGGAAGAGGAGGACGTGGAATGAGACTCACGCGCCAGGAAGTATCTTCACAATCCCGTCACAAAACGATTATAGGCAGTAATTACCGGTCGGCATGATTTCCCGGCCAGATCGCGGATCGCACAAGCGGCCGCCAAAAACAGGACCATATTATGACCGGACGTACTCTTTCCGCTCGCGCGCGCCCTGAGCCGGCAACGCCCCCCGGGCCCGAAATCTTGCCCGTCGGCAGCAAGGGCCAAAGCCTTCAGGACCAGTTCCTCAACTATCTCCGCAAGAATAAAACCCCGGTGACCATGTTTCTGGTCAAGGGCGTCAAGCTGCAGGGGATTGTCACCTGGTTCGATAATTTTTCGATCCTGCTGCGCCGGGACGGGCAGACGCAGCTTGTCTACAAACATGCCGTCTCGACCATCATGCCCAGCACCCCAATCGATGTGCGCCAGTTCTCGATGGGTAGCGAAGCGGCGAAGAAGGTACGGCTGCTGCAAGACGTCTTCCTGTCCAGCACTCGCAGTGCCAACGCGCAGGTAACGATGTTCCTGGTAAACGGAGTCATGTTGCAGGGCCGGATCGCGGCCTATGACCTGTTTTGCATGTTGCTTGAGCGCGAAGGCTACGTCCAACTGGCCTATAAGCACGCGGTGTCAACCATTCAGCCGCTGACACCGGTCGATCTTAGCGGCGACTGGGACGGTGAAGCGGATAACGAGGACTGAACGCTTCGGACGATCTTGCTGGAACCGTCACCCGGGGCGCGCGGGCGGTTGTGGTTTGCCCGCAGTTGCGCGGACCGCTCGATCCGCAAGCGCGGCTCGATGAAGCACGAGGGCTGGCGCTCGCTATCGGCATCGATGTTGCCGACGCCTTTGTCATCCCGGTGCGGACTCCCCGGGCGGCAACCCTGTTCGGCGAGGGGCAGGTGCAGAACATCGCCGTTGCCTGCACCCAGGCCGAGGCGGAGTTGGTTATTGTCGATGGCGCACTGACGGCGATCCAGCAGCGAAATCTCGAAGAGAAACTCAAGCGTAAGGTGATCGACCGCACCGGCCTGATCCTCGAAATCTTTGGTGAGCGCGCAGCGACGGCGGAAGGCCGGTTGCAGGTCGAACTGGCGCATCTGGATTACCAGGCGGGCAGGCTGGTACGCAGCTGGACTCACCTGGAGCGGCAGCGCGGTGGTTTCGGCTTTCTCGGCGGGCCGGGCGAGACTCAGATCGAGGCTGACCGTCGCCTGATCCGTGACCGCATGGCCAAGCTGCGCCGCGATCTCGAGCAGGTCAAGCGCACCCGCGGACTGCACCGCGAACGTCGCGACAAGGCGCCCTGGCCGACGATTGCCCTGGTTGGCTATACCAATGCCGGGAAATCGACGCTGTTCAATCGGCTGACCGGGGCCGACGTCATGGCGGAGGATTTGCTCTTCGCCACGCTCGATCCGACCATGCGGGCAATCCGCCTGCCGGGCGTTGAAAAGGCGATACTGTCGGACACGGTGGGATTCATTTCCGATCTGCCGACCCAGCTTGTCGCCGCGTTTCGCGCGACGCTGGAGGAAGTCACCACGGCCGACGTCATCCTGCATGTCCGCGACATCGCCAATCCCAATTCCGCGGCGCAAAAGGCGCAGGTTTTGCAAATTCTCGACGACCTCGGTCTGGTCGGGGATGGGGGCGGTGAGGCGAACATTCCGATCGTCGAGGTGTGGAACAAGTGGGATCTGCTAGGGCCGGGCCAGGGCGCCGAGCTCGAAGCCGTCATGGGCACTCGCGAGGATGAACTAATCGTTCCTGTTTCAGCACTTGGCGGCGAAGGCTGCGACGCTTTGCTCGATGTTCTGGGGCGGCTGCTGACAGCGAATGCGCAATTGCACAGTTTCGTCTTGCCGGCCAGCGAGGGCCGCAAGATCGCCTGGCTTCACGCGAATGGCAAG
>JANMCD010000080.1:0-8002 GCA_031360905.1 Novosphingobium sp. | reverse complement strand
TGGTTCGATCTCGGGGTCAGCCGCGTGGTGATGGGCACCGCTGCGCTGAAGGATCCGGACTTCGTCAAGGAGATGGCGCGCGAATACCCCGGCGGCATCGTCGTCGCGGTCGATGCCCGCGATGGTATGGTGGCGACCCAGGGCTGGGCGGAAGTGTCCGACGTTTACATCGCCGACATGGCCCGCCGCTTCGAGGACGCCGGCGTCGCCAGCCTGCTGTTCACCGACATCGGCCGGGACGGCATGCTCACCGGCTGCAATATCGATGCAACCGTGGACCTGGCGCGCCGGACCAACCTGCCGGTGATCGCATCGGGCGGCGTCAAGGGGCTGGACGACATCCGCATGCTCTCGCTCTATGCTGGCGACGGGATCGAAGGCGTAATCACCGGGCGGGCGCTGTACGACGGGCGGCTCGATCTGGCGGCGGCGATTGCCATGGGGGGGCGGGAGTGATGGCTGGACCAGCTAGAATCCTCCCCACCACCGCTTCGCGGCGGTCCCCCTCCCCGCTCCGGGGAGGATTTCCATGACCGTCCGCATCCGCGTCATCCCCTGTCTCGACGTCGCCAACGGCCGCGTGGTCAAGGGCGTCAACTTCGTCGACCTGAAAGACGCTGGCGACCCAGTCGAGCAGGCCCGCGCCTATGACGCGGCCGGCGCCGATGAGCTGTGCTTCCTCGACATCACCGCCAGCCACGAAGCGCGCGGCACCTTGCTCCATATCGTCACCCGCACGGCGGAAGTCTGCTTCATGCCGCTCACCGTCGGCGGCGGGGTGCGCAGCGCCGAGGATGCGCGGGCCCTGCTGCTGGCCGGGGCCGACAAGGTCGCGGTCAATTCCGCCGCCGTCGCCCGGCCGGAAATAGTCGCCGAGATCGCCGCGAAATTCGGCAGCCAATGCGTCGTCGCCTCGGTCGACGCGCGTAAATCCGCCAAGTTCGACGGGGGCGGCTGGGAAATCTTCACCCATGGCGGCCGCAAGGCAACCGGGATCGACGCCGTCGCCCATGCGATCCGGCTGGCGCAGCTTGGCGCGGGCGAACTGCTGATCACCTCCATGGACGGCGACGGCACCCAGGGCGGCTACGATCTCGAACTGACCCGCGCCATTGCCGACGCGGTCAGCGTGCCGGTGATCGCCAGTGGCGGGGTCGGCACGCTCGACCATCTCGTCGCCGGAGTAACCCAGGGGCACGCCAGCGCCGTGCTTGCCGCCTCGATCTTCCACTTTGGCACCCACTCGATCGCCGACGCACATGCCGCGCTGCGCGCTGCCGGGCTGCCTGCCCGCGGCTGAATTTGTAGCTTTTGTTTACAATCGGCCTTCTGGCGCGATGGGCGTTTACCATCGCAAAGCCGCTGGGCGTTGCTTTTGCCCCGGTTGGCATACCATTTGCCTGAGCCATCAAATGGCCGGAGTTTCTTGCCCCATGAGCTGACTCAGATCGTCAAAACCGCACTCGCAGCTTCGCCACGAACGACCCCCGTTCGTGCCGAAAAAACGGATGCTCCGCCCGGACCCGAGACGCCCGCTCTGCTGGCGCTTACCGTCTCCCGGGCTCGCGATCGAACGGCAAATGAAGGAACAGGAACGCGGGTGATCGATTCCGGAGACGGCTCGGGGCACTCCCTGCCCTGCCGCCGCCGGACATCGAAGGGGCGTCCAGACTGCACTTGGGCGCCCCTTTTTTCGTTTCCGTCACGCAAGCTTGACCCGGCACGATTGCCGCCGCATTGGCAAGCATCATGGCCCTGGACAGCACACTCGCACGCCTGGAAGCGGTGATCGCCGAGCGGCAGGGCGGCGACCCTGCGGCAAGCTATGTCGCCAAACTCCACGCCCGGGGATTGCCCACAATCGCTCGCAAGCTGGGTGAGGAAGCAACCGAAGCCGTCGTCGCCGCGCTCACCGGCAACCGCGAGGAGCTGGTCGGCGAAGCGGCCGATGTGTTGTTTCACCTCCTCGTCCTGCTCGGCGCAAAAGGCGTCGCGCTTGCCGAAGTGCTGGCCGAACTCGACCGGCGCGAGGGGACTTCGGGAATTGCCGAAAAGGCTGCCAGACCACAGGCTGGAACAGACTGATGCCGATCGATCCCCAGCTGCCCTATGACGACCACAACATCTTCGCCCGCATCCTGCGCGGGGAACTGCCCTGCAACAAGGTCTACGAAGACGATTGGAGCATCGCCTTCCATGACATCCGCCCGCAGGCGCCGGTGCATGTGCTGGTCGTGCCCAAGGGACGCTATGTCGGCTGGGAGGATTTTACCGCCTCGGCGTCCGACGCCGAAATCGCCGGCTTCACCCGCGCCATCGGCGAGGTTACCCGGCAGCTGGGCCTGGCCGAACCCGGGTATCGGCTGATGGTCAACATGGGCCGCGACGGTCACCAGGAAGTGCCGCATCTGCATGTCCACATCTTCGGCGGTCGGCAATTTCGGCTGATGATCGCCGATTGAATGCCCAAAGCGCATGGATCGGTGACCAATCGTGCCGCAAACCGCCCGAACCGGTAACCGCGCCTTGCCCTTCCGATCCCCGCGAGGCTAAACCGGAATGCGATGACGGCGTTTCCCGAACCTCCCGGCGGCAGTTTCGACGGGCCGGTGCACCGCTTCCCTCTGCGCGTCTATTTCGAGGATACCGACCTTTCCGGGGTGGTCTATCACGCCAATTACCTGCGCTGGTTCGAGCGTGCCCGCAGCGAGATGTTGCGCTGCCTCGGCATCGAGCAACGCCCGGTGCATGACGCCGGCCAGGGCGCCTATGCCGTGGCCGAGCTGACGATCCGCTATCTCGCCCCGGCCCGCCTCGACGATGCCGTCCTGATCGAAAGCCGTGTGGAAGAGCTGCGCGCCGCGAGTTGCCGGTTGCAGCAAAAGGCCCTACGTCTCGAGCCTGGGAGAGGCGAGCTGGTGCTGAGCGACGTGCGGCTGCGGATCGGTTTTGTCGGCCCCGATGGCCGCCCGCGCCGCCAGCCCGATGCCTGGCGCAAGGCCTTTGCCCCGATTTCCCCGACTGAAAGCCCGGAATGACCCTTCTCTCGCTTCTTGCCGCCGCGCCCTCAACCCACCTCAATCCGATCCACCTGTTCCTCGATGCCGATATCGTCGTCCAGGCGGTGATTGCCGGGCTGCTGATCGCCAGTATCTGGGTGTGGACCAACATCGTCGCCTTCGCCCTGCGCCTTGGCGGCGTAAGGCGGCGCTGCGATGACCATGAGCGGGACTTCTGGAAAGCGGACGATTTCGCCGCGTTCCAGGCCGAGCGCGGCAAGGGCGACGTGCCGTCGGCGCGGGTGGCGGCATCGGGTCTGGCCGAATGGCGCCACTCTGCCGGGGCCAAAACCCCCGACCTTGAAGGGGCGCGCCAACGGATTGCGGCGGCACTGGGCGGCGCGGTTGCGGCGGAGGCGGACCGGCTAGCCGAACCGCTCAATTTCCTCGCCACGGTCGGCTCGGTGGCGCCCTTCGTCGGTCTGTTCGGCACGGTCTGGGGGATCATGAACAGCTTTTTCCAGATCGGCCAGCAGCAGAACAGCTCGCTTGCGGTTGTCGCGCCCGGTATATCCGAAGCGCTGTTCGCCACTGCTATCGGTCTGTTCGCGGCGATCCCGGCAGTCATCGCCTACAACCGTAATTCGCACCGGGTGAACGCCTTCGAGGCCCGGCTGCAGCGCTTTGCCGACCGGCTTCACGCCGGCCTGTGCCGCGAGCTGGAGACGGGGTGATGGCTTTCGGCCTGCACCGCACGTCCCGGCGCAGGTCCGGTCGCACGCCAATGGCGGAGATCAATGTTACCCCGCTGGTCGATGTCATGCTGGTGCTGCTGGTGATCTTTATGGTCACGGCACCGCTGCTGACGGCCGGCGTTCCGATCGATCTGCCCGACAGCCGCGCCAAGCCGCTGGGCGAGACGCCGGAGCAGGTGACGCTGACGCTGGAGCGGAACGGCTCGCTCTATATCGGCGACGTCCCGGTCGCACCGGGTGAGATGGCGGCGCGGCTCGCCGCCCTGCCCCCCGGCACGGACGGCAAGCTGCCACTGGTGACCCTGCGCGCCGACAAGGCGCTGGATTATGGCCGCGTGATCGCGGTAATGGGCGAGCTCAACCGCGCCGGTTTCACCGCGATCTCGCTGGTCACCGGCAGCGCCGCCACCGAACCGCCACTCACTCGCGGTTCAGACAGCGAGCCATAAGGCCGGGCACGATGGCGGCAACCAAACTTCCCCGCGAACAGCGCCTTGGCCTGGTGGTGGCGATCCTGGCCCATGCCGGTCTGCTGGCGCTGCTGGTGCTGGAACCCCCGCGCCAGACTGTGGCCCCGCCGCCCGAGCGCATGAGCGTGACGCTGTCGGACCAGGTCGGCCTTACCTCGACATCGCCCGAACCCGCGGCCGAGCCGGCACCCGATACGGCGCCGGAGCTCGGCCCGGTGCCCGAACCGTTGGCAGTGGTCACGCCGCAACCCGCTTTCCAGCCGGAGCCGAGGCCACAGCCCGCTGTCCGGTCTCCCCAGCCCCAGCCCCGGGCATCTCAGTCGCCGGCACCCGGTCCGAAACCACGGGCAGCCACGGCCAGCACTATCGGCAGCGATTTCCTGAAGGGCGTCCCCGGATCGCAGGCGAGCGGTACTGCGCCCACACCGCCGGCGGCAGCGACCGGGCCGGCAGTGCAAGCCTCACTGTCTTCGGCCATTTCCCGGCAGCTCAAGCCGCGCTGGGCCGCGCCGCAGGGGGCTGAGGCGGAGAAGCTGGTGACAATCCTTGCCTGGAGCATGAACCCGGATGGGACGCTGGCCGGCGCACCCCGCGTCGTCCGCCAGGACGGCATCACGGACGCCAACCGGCCGCAAGCCGCGCGGCACGCCGAACAGGCCATCCGCACGGTGCAACTCGCGGCGCCTTTCGATCTGCCCGCCGAATATTACGACGCGTGGAAGCGCGTTACCTCCTTCCGCTTCGACAGAAGGCTTTCCCAATGAAGCTGTCCCTGGTTACCCTGATTGCGCTGCTCGCCGGGCCGGCTCTGGCTCAGCCGGCGACCGTCGCACCGCCGCCGGATCAACCGGCCGAAGAAAGCGGGTTGTCGGGATCGGTATCCGATGAAAACGAATGGCAAAATCTCGGCATCGCCATCCCCGATTTCGCGACTGACGCCGATGTCCTGACCCGGACCAACGCAGGCTCCACGGCGCAATTGGGGCGCGGCCTTGCGCGGATCATTGCTGGCAATCTACGCAACAACGGGTTGTTCAAGCCCGCCGGCCCCGACGGATTGCCGCAGGTTCAATTCGGCGAGGTACAGGCACCCAATTTCCCCCAATGGCAGGGGCGCAGCGCGGAAATGCTGGTGCAGGGCTCGGTCCACGCCACACCCGACGGGCAGCTCGTAGTCGGCTGCTATCTGTACGACGTCTCGCTTGGCCAGAAGCTCACTGGCGCGGCGTGGAATGTCACGCCTGGAGACTGGCGGCGGGCGGCGCATAAATGTTCCGACCTGGTCTATGCCCGGCTGTCCGGCGAAAGTCCGTTCTTCGACAGCCGCATCGCCTATATCTCCGAAACCGGACCCAAAAGCCGCCGGATCAAGCGGCTGGCGGTGATGGATTCGGACGGAGCCAATCATCGCTTTCTCACCACGGGCCAAGCGATGGCGCTGACCCCGCGCTATTCGCCGGACTACCGCTCGATCCTCTATCTTTCCTATCTGGGCGGCAATCCGCGTATCTATGTCTACGATCTGGCGAGCAATTCGCAGCGGCTGATCACCCAGAGCCGCGGGCCCACTTTTGCGCCGCGCTGGTCGCCGGATGGAAAGTGGGTACTCTATTCGATGGCGGTTGCCGGCAATACCGACATCTACCGGATCTCCGCCAAGGGAGGCGAAAGCCAGCGGCTGACCAGTACGCCGGGGATCAACATCGGCGGCAGTTTCTCTCCCGACGGATCGCGCATCGTGTTCGAAAGCGACCGGTCGGGCACGCAGCAGGTCTATGTGATGAACGCCGATGGGTCGAACCAACGCCGCATCAGCTTTGTCGGCGGTCGCGCGGCGACGCCGGAATGGAGCCCGCGCGGCGACCAGATTGCCTTCACCCATATCGGCGGCAATTTTCGCATCGCGGTGATGAGCCCTAATGGCGGCGAGGTGCGCAATCTCACCAACAGCTGGCAGGACGAAGCGCCGACATGGGCGCCCAACGGCCGCATTATCCAGTTTTTCCGCACCGAGCGCGGCAGCGGCAAAGCATCGCTGTGGCAGGTTGATCTCACCGGCCGCAACAAGCGCCGCCTGCCGACACCCGACGACGCCTCGGATCCTGCCTGGGGGCCAATCCGGCCGTGATGCGTTATTGTTTCAAAACGAAGGCAGGCATGTTTGCCGCCTGCCCCAACCCGAAGGAGATTGCCATGCAATCCAGGTCAAACCTGCGGACGCTGGCGCTGCTGCTGGCGGCAAGCGTCGCCGTTTCCGCCTGCGCGAGCAAGGCGCCCAAGCAGCTGCCGCCCGAACCCGGCCCGGCGACGACGACCACCACCGAGCCCGCTTCCCAGGGTCCGATACCAGGCAGCCACGCTGATTTCCTCGCCGCGACAAGAGGGCAGGATACGATCTTTTTCGATATCGACCGCTACGACATCGACAGCGATGACGCCGCCGCGCTGCGTACCCAGGCGCAATGGCTGGCGCGCTATCCCTCGAAGCGCGCAACCATCGAAGGCCACGCCGACGAACGCGGCACCCGCGAATATAATCTCGCGCTGGGCGAGCGGCGGGCGAATGCGGCGAAGAATTTCCTGCTCAGCCAGGGCATCGACGGCGCCCGGCTGACGACGGTCAGCTTCGGCAAGGAACGGCCGCTGGCGCTGGGATCGGATGAGGCCAGCTGGTCGCGGAACCGCCGTGCGGTGACGGTGACGATCGATTAGCCACGAACGCTTAATCTTCAAGGAAGCTCGGCTGAGACTTGCGCTAACCGGGGGCGAAGGCTTATCGCCGCCGGGATGAGCACCGTCCGAAGATCGAACGATTGGGGCTTCCCCCGCTGGCGAGGCTATGGCTCCTCACGCGAGGCCGTGACCGTGCGCCTGTGCGACCGCATCGGCTGCAGCGAAGCCGGCGCCTGCCCTGCGCCAAAGTCGCCCAACAGCCCCGAACGCTGGTACTTCTGCCAACGCCACGCCGCCGAATACAACGCCGGCTGGGATTATTTCGCCGGGCTTTCGGCGGAGGAAGCCGCTGAGCGGGAAACCTCGGAACGCAGCGAAAATGCCGGCTACCGCGAGGCGGCGCACTACGGCTGGGCGGGCTCGGGCGATGGCAGCCGCAGCCGGGACGAACTGCGCGCGCTGGAATTGCTCGAACTGACCCCCGACGCCGATTTCGAAGCGGTCAAGAAGGCCTGGCGCGCCATGGCCAAGGTGGTTCACCCCGATGTTCGCCCCGGCGACGACGACGCGGCCAAGGCCTTCCAGGCGCTGCAACTGGCCTATGAGGTGCTGCGCGCGGCCGAGGAGCGGCGGGAGTGGAAGGGTTAGCGCGTCCTGCGCGCGAATATAGGCACGCAAGATTGGTCGGCTTATCCGGTTGTTAGCGCGGACCCGCTATGGCCAGGGGCACTGCGGGGGGCGGCATGCCGAAATTCTTTAAACAATACCTGATTGTAACTGGCGGCTTGGGCTTCCTGGCGGTCGCGATGCCAGGGCTGGTGATCATCGGCTTCTTCATGCTGATAATCCCCGGCCTGATCCTGAGTTTCGCGCCAACCGCTTTTCTGTGGGGCTGCGCCTATGGCGTAGCTTATTGGCTGGCCCGCAGCAGGCTGGGGCCGAAATGGGTCGCGCTTGGCGCCGTTCCGCTCACCGCTGCCATTCTCTGTGCTATCCCGCTGCCGTCGATCCTGATGGCGCAAGCCAAGCTCGCCCGATACCATCTAGACCCGGTCGTAGCTGCAAGGCCGATCCGGCCAACGGGCGATGTTCGCCTCGATCGGAC
>JANMCD010000050.1:0-2368 GCA_031360905.1 Novosphingobium sp. | reverse complement strand
CTGGTGTTTCCCGAACAGATCGCGATCACGCCCGATGGTCGCACGAGCGTCAGCTGCGCCGGGATCTGGGACGACGTCCAGATCGAAGGTCTCGCCAGGGTCACGCGCATCATCAAGGACATGGGCGGCGTGCCAGCTATTCAGCTCGGCCATACGGGTCGCAAGGGGAGTCTCACCAAGCCTTGGGAGGGAAACCAGCAGCTTGCCCCCCACCATCCCGACGGCTGGCAGGTGCGCGGGCCGTCGCCAATTCCATATGGGGGCCGGTCACAGCTTCCCGTTCACGAACTCGCGCTGGACGAGATAGGCTCGCTCCATCAAGCCTACGCTGATGCGGCTCGTCGCGCCGAAGCAGCCGGGTTCGAATGGCTCGAGCTGCACTTTGCGCATGGCTATCTTGGCAGCAGCTTTTTTTCGCCGCTCGCGAACAAACGTATTGACGCTTACGGCGGGGACCTTGAAGGTCGGCTGCGATTCCATTTGGAGGCGCTTGATGCAGTTCGCGCCGTCTGGCCTGAGCGCCTGCCCCTAACTGTGCGCCTGGGCTCCGACGATCTCCATGCCGACGGCATACAGTTCGAGGATGCCGTTCTCGCAATCGGACGGATGAAAGACCACGGCATCGACCTTGCCGACATCAGCTTCGGCTTCAACACCGATGCCATGAACAAAAACCCGTTGGCGGAAGTCGCCGGTATGGTGGAGCGCGGTGCGCGCGTGCGCCGTGAAATCGGCATTCCCGTCGGAGTGTCCTGGAATCTAGGTCAGCCGGCCATAGCTGACCGTGCAATCCGCGACGAAAAGATCGACCTCGTCCTTCTCGGCCGCCCCGCCCTGGCGAACCCGCACTGGCCATTTTGGGCTGCGCGTGAGCTCCACGAGCCTGATCCTCTGTCGCAATTGCCCGAGGATTGGTCCTGGTGGCTGCGTCGTTCCGGGCCGGACGATCCAAACCTAGGGTGGCCGCGAAAGCAGCGATCAGACCAGACGCCGCACAAGTCGACTTAATCCTAGTAGGCGCGGACCCGCACTTTCGTGGAGTTGCAATTAGCTCAATGTCTGGGCTGGACGCTCAATAAAGCGGCAGTGATGGAGCCGGTAGCAGACTAACCGCTGAGCAGCCCGCAATCTCGCGAAGCTTACATGGAGCCTTGCCATCGACGGTCCTTAACATAAGCCCCATCCACCCCGTGCGCCAGAAAAAAGCCTCATTTTCCCTCCGCATCAATCTTGTTGGCGCGATTGGCTGGGGAAAATGCCCTGCTAAGACTTGCCATCTCTTCTCCCAGTCGCTTGATTTTGGCGGCATCAAGGTTGTGGGCGATGTCGCTAGAAGTCAGCCCAAAGATCGGCACGCCTTGACGATCGGTGATGACGGTGCCGACCGAAACGACGCCGCGATATAGCGCTTCATCATCGATCGCATATCCGAGCTGCTCGGCCTCGCGGACCGCTTTGATATAGGCTCGCCCGGAAATCTTGCCTTCCCATCGCAAGGCAGCAAACCCGTCACGAAGTTCCGTGTCGGACAGCTTGAGAGCAGCCGCCCAAGCCCGGCCCACCGCACCGCCAAACCGGGGAAGACGCTGCTTGATATCCATGTCGAGCCGGATCGCCCGCCCTGCGACCGATCGTTCCACTAAGGTCATGCGACCATCGTCGACCTGCCATAGTCCGACCAGGCAGTTGGTTGCCGCGGCCAGGCGATCGAGATCGCCTCGAATAGCCTGGACGATCGATTGTTCGAGGAGCTTGCCACATAGGGTGAGCAAACCCGGGCTCAGCACATATGTCTTGCTTAGTTCGTCGAAATTGACGGCATCTTCCGCCACTAACGTGCGCAGGATGTTGAACGCGGTTGATGGATTGACTTGAGAATCCCTCGCTATCGCACTCACCCCCTGCGGCACGCTGTTGCCCGACAGCAGACGGAGGATTCGGAATGCTTGCGTGACAGCGCCCACCATCTTGACTGGCTTGGCTTGCTTATCGATGGGACTCATCAGATTTGGCTAGCCATGCGCTGGCCACCCGTCAATTCGCCGGCTGACGACGGCTTGGCTCCAGTTTCGGGGGAAATTTCGTAGAGTCGGCGAAGCGCGCTTTCAATGTGCGGCGATCGATCTTTTCATTCGACAGCCGTGGCAACGGTTTGTCCAGACAGGCGATGAAGCGAGGAAGCTTGAAACCCGCCAGGCGTTCGGCGCAAAAGTCGAGAATCTCCTGAGTCGAACCCTCGCCCGCCGTGTAGATGCAGGCACACGGCGTTTCGGCAAAGCGATCGTCCTTAATCGCAAAGACCGCTGCCTCGATCACTGCGTCATGCCGCGCCAGGACCGCTTCAACTTCGCTGGGCGAAACGTTGTAG
>JANMCD010000043.1:0-22968 GCA_031360905.1 Novosphingobium sp. | reverse complement strand
GTTGTCATGGATGATGGCGCGGTAAAAGTAGTTTCGCCGATGCGCGGTAGTCCGGCGGAAAAGGCGGGGCTGAAGGCGGGCGATTTCATCACGCACCTCGATGGCAAACTCTATTACGGCGGCGATATCGACGATGCGGTGGGCAAGATGCGCGGCGAGGCCGGCACCTCGATCCGGCTCACCATCTTCCGCACCGGGCGCGACGAGCCGTTCGATGTCACGGTCACGCGCGGCGTGATCGATCTCGAGCCGGTCACCTCGAAACTGGAAAACGGCATCGGGATCGTTTCGGTCAATGAATTTTCGCGCAATGTCGGCAATGACGTCAATTCGGCGATCCAGACGATGAAACAGCAGAGCGGCGGCAAACTCACCGGCCTCGTGCTCGATCTGCGCTCCAACCCGGGCGGCTCGCTCGATGAGGCGGTGGCGCTGTCCGATCTGTTCCTGACCTCGGGCACGGTGGTCTCCCAGCGCGGCCGCATCGCCAGCGAGAATGAGTATTACAAAGCCGAAACCGTGTTCCGCGGCGATGCCGCCAAGGGCATCCCGATGATCGTGCTGATCGACGCGGGCAGCGCCTCCGCCTCCGAAATCGTCGCCGGGGCCCTGCAGGACAACCACCGCGCGTTGATCATGGGCGAGCGAAGCTTCGGCAAGGGCAGCGTCCAGCAGATGATCAGCCTCGACCGCACCAGCGCGATCAAGCTGACCACGGCGCGCTACTACACGCCGTCTGGCAAATCGGTGCAGGAAGGCGGGATCGAACCGGATATCCGGGTGCCGCAGCTGACCGATCCCGATGCCAAAAAGCGCGCAGAGCGCTCCCTGCGCGAGTCCGACCTGCGCGGCCATCTGATCAACGAGATCAGTCTCGATGAGAAGCAGCTCGAAACCGACAAGCAGGACGATCCCCGCTTCCGCATGACCACTGCGGAATTACAGGCCAAGGGAATCAAGGATTTCCAGCTGCATTATGCCACCCAGACGCTGCGCCGGACCTCGGCTGCGGCAGCCCCCGTGGTGCGGCGGCCGTAGCCCGGAGATGGAAAGCGCGATGGCAGCCCGGCTTGCGCGCATGCTCGCGCTGGTGACACCAGCGGCGCTGCTGGGCGGCGCCTATCTCTCGCAATATGGCTTCGGGCTCTACCCGTGCGAGATGTGCTGGTGGCAGCGCTACGCCCATTTCGCTGCTTTGGCGCTAGCGCTTGCCGCCTGGGCCCGCCCGCAGGCTGTGGTCTTGACCGCGCTGGCGGCCGCTGCAATCGCGTTTGCGGGTGTTATCGGCGGCTTCCATGCGGGGGTCGAATATGGCTGGTGGCAGGGCCTGACGGCCTGCACCACGACTGTCGCCGCCGGCAGCGCCGATCCGCTCGATGCGATCATGAACGCGCCGCTGGTGCGCTGCGACGTCGCGCCGTGGAGCCTGATGGGGATTTCGCTGGCGGGCTGGAATTTCGTGTTCTCGATGGGCGCCGCGCTGGCGATTTTTCTGCTGCTGGCGCGCGCGCAGAGGCACTTGCGGAGGCTGACGGCATGACCCGACCAAACACCGATCGCATGCTGCGGGTCAATCAGGCCGGTGAATATGGCGCGACACGGATCTATGCCGGCCAGCGCGCCGTGATGGGCACGCGGGCGCCGCATGCGGGCGAAATCGCCGCCATGGCCGAGCAGGAAACGGCGCATCTGGCGCGCTTCGATGCGCTGCTGGCCAGCCGCCGCGTCCGCCCGACGGCGCTCCAGCCGGTGTGGGCGGTGGCCGGCTATGCGCTTGGCGTAGCAAGTGCGCTGGCTGGGCCGAAAGCGGCAATGGCCTGCACCGCGGCTATCGAGGAGGAAATTGACCGGCATTACACCAGTCAGCTTGGCGAGTTGGGCGACAGCGATCCGGAGCTGTCGGGTCTGGTCGGAGAATTCCGCGCGGACGAGCGCGCGCACCGGGAAACGGCGCTGGCGGCAGGGGCGGAGCAGGTGCCGCTCTACCCGTTGGTCTCGGGAGCGATCCGGCTCGGCTGCCGCATCGCCATCCGCCTGTCCGAAAGAATCTGACGGCAAACTAATAGCTTGCGCAGCTTCACCTACCATTCACCAGCGGTCCGCCCTATATCGGGTGCACCCGCCCCAGGAGGCCAAGTCATGCTGCGTTTTGCGATTGCCGCCACCGCTCTCATTCCCGCCGCCATGCTCTTCGCCGGCACGGCGATGGCGCAGGCCGAGGGGGAGAAGATCAACCAGCTGATCGTCTTTGGCAACGATCCCTGCCCGCAATCGACCGATAATGAGATCACCGTCTGCGCCCGCAAAGATGAGGGAGAGCGGTACCGCATTCCCGAGCCGCTGCGCGAAACGAACACATCGGTGCAGAACGACGCCTGGAACAACCGGGTGATCGCCTATGAAGCCGTGGGTGCCACCGGCACGCTTAGCTGTTCGCCGGTCGGTGCGGGCGGCTTTACCGGCTGCATGGGCAAATTCATCGATACTGCCTATGCCGAAAAAGAGGCCGACCCGAACATCCGCTTCAGCGAATTGATCGCCGCCGAACGCGCGCGCCGGTTGGCGACGATCGATAGCGATGCTTCGGCGACCCAGTCGCGGGTGGAGCAGATCGAGCGGGAATATGACGCCCGGCAGCGCGCCCAGCAGGATTCAGCCGGCGCTGCGCAACCTCCCCCGGTCGCGGCACCGGGCGGCAACTGACCGGACCTAGGCCAGCGCAATGTCGGGCGCGTCCTCGCGCTTCATGCCGATGACGTTGTAGCCGGCATCGACGTGATGGACTTCGCCTGTCACGCCTGAAGCGAGGTCCGACAGCAGGTACAACCCCGCCCCTCCGACATCCTCGATGGTAACATTGCGCCCCATCGGCGAATTGAGTTCGTTCCATTTGAGGATCAGGTTGAAGTCGCCGATCCCAGATGCCGCCAGCGTGCGGATCGGCCCCGCCGAAATCGCGTTGACCCGGACATGGTCGCGGCCCAGATCGGCGGCGAGATATTTGACGCTGGTCTCCAGCGCCGATTTGGCGACGCCCATGACATTATAGTGCGGGATTACTTTTTCCGCGCCGTAATAGGTCAGCGTGAGGATCGAGCCGCCCTTCGGCATCAGCGGCAGGGCGCGCCGGGTGACGGCGGTCAGGCTGTAGACGCTGACATTCATCGTGTTGAGGAAATTTTCCAGGCTGGTGTCGCAATAGCGGCCGCGCAGCTCGTTCTTGTCCGAGGCGCCGATGGCATGGACCAGGAAATCGATGGTCGGCCAGCGCGCGGCAAGCTGCGCAAATGCTTCGTCCAGCGCGGCAATGTCGGACACATCGCAAGGCAGCACGAAATCGCAGCCGAGCTCGTCCGCAAGCGGGCGCACCCGTTTTTCGATAGCCGCATTGGGAAAGGTGAACGCCATTTCCGCGCCATGCTCGCGCAGCTTGCGGGCGATGCCCCAGGCCAGCGACTTGTCGTTTGCGAGCCCCATGATGAGCCCGCGTTTCCCCTCCATCAGACCGGTCATTCTATGGTGTTCCGTTTTCCCTCAGGCTGTTGGCGCTGGCGGTTGTCCGCTTGGCCCAGCATATCGCGTTCTTCCGGCGTCTCTGCCAGCGCCGCATTGAGTTCCGCGCCGACCACCATCCCTAGGCCTACCAGCCAGAAAAAGAAAAGGGCGATCATCACTCCGGCCAGGCTGCCATAGGTGAGATCGTAACTGAAGAACCGCCGCAGCAAGCCCGGAAGCGCGATCGCCGCGCCCAGCCACCAGGTCGTCACCAGCAGGGCGCCAGGCCATTTGGGGTAGGCTTTGCCGCGATAGACCGACGGGGTCAGCGAGAGAAACAGCAAGAAAATCGACAAATACAGCAGTGCCGCCGGAATCAGCTGCGAGGCGGTCAAAATCAGCCATAGCTGTTCGAGCTGCGGAAACCACGCCGATACCAGTTCCTGGGCGGAGGTGATGGCAACCTGAAGGAACAGCGAGAACAGCAAGGTCACCACCGCGGCGAAAATGATGGCGGAGGAAAGCAACCGATACCGCCAGAAGGCGTGTGTCGCCGGTGTGCCATAGGCGCGGTGCAGGATATCGCGAATCGTCTCGATCAGGCTGGATACGGTCCACAGGCCCACGAGACCGCCCGCCCACAAAAGCCAGCCACTGCGGGCGGCGGTCACGGTTCTGGCCACCGGCTCGATGACGCTCGCAACGACCGGCGGCAAGGCTGAAAGCATGGCATGGACGGATTGCTCCCGCTGACTGGCTTCGCCCAGCAGGGTGAACACCGCGGTCATCGTGATGAAGAACGGAAACAGCGCCAGGATCGCCATATAAGCGAGATTGCCGGCGTGGATGAAGCCGTCGTAATAGGCCCCGATCCACACCCGCCTGAGGACCATCGCGGTGCGGGTGCCGGGGCCGATGGCGCGGCCAATTCGCTCCTGTAGCCCGGCACGCCAGCGCAGCGCCTCGCGCCGCCGCGCCTCGGGCGACAGGTCGTGATGCGCAAGGGGATCGTCTAGCGGACGTTCTTCCAAATCTGGCCTGCCAGTCTACACGCCGAACCGGGAGCGCAGCGGACGGCTGTCTTGCCAGCCTTCCAGCCGGGCGGCGAGGTCGGCATCGTCTTCCGGCAACAGGATCTCCAGGCTCACCAGCTGATCCCCGCGCGAGCCATCCTTATGGCTAAACCCCCGGGCCTTGAGCCGCAGGGTCTTGCCGGAGCTGCTGCCGGGAGCGACGGTGAGCATCACCGGGCCCTCGACTGTCGGCACTTTCACCTTCGCTCCGTTGACCGCCTCATCGAGCGAGATCGGCAGTTCCAGACGGACATTGTCGCCGTCGCGGAGAAAGAAGGGATGGGGCTCGATGTGAATCGTCACCAGCGCATCGCCATTGCCGCCCGGTCCGGCTTCGCCTTTGCCCGCAAGCCGCATCTGACTTCCATCCTCAAGCCCGGCGGGAAGCTTGAGATCGATAGTCTTGCCGTCACCCAGTGTGATCCGCTGGTTCGCGCGCGTCGCGGCATCTGCGAAGGGAACGCTTAGCCGGTATTGAACATTGGCGCCCTTCGGAGGCGCTCTGCCAAAGCCTTGCGCCCGCCCGCCGGAACCTGCGCCCTGTGCCCCGCCAAATCCGCCGCGTCCGCCGAACAGTCCACCGAAAATGTCGCCGAGATCGACATTCTCGCGGCCGAAGCCTTCAAAGCCGTCTGCGCGGAAGCCGGCTTGTCCGCTGCCCGGGCCCCCGCCGTAGCCGAAGCCCGCGGGATTGCCGTCCGCATCCAGTTCGCCGCGGTCGAACCGCGCGCGCTTGTCCTTGTCGCCCAGCAGATCATAGGCCCGCGCCACCTCGCCGAACCGTTCGGTAGCCTTGGGGTTTTCGCTGTTGCGGTCCGGGTGAAGCTGCTTGGCGAGCTTGCGATAGGCGGACTTGATGTCCTTTTCGCTCGCCCCGCGGGTAACGCCCAGTATCGCATAGGGATCTGCTGCCATGCCGCCTAACTAGGTGGGCATTACCCTGACGGCAAGGCGCGCTTTTCTTGCAACCGATCAAAGACTATGCGGTTAGCAAGTTTGAGGCTGTCGCGGACATCCCGGGGTGGATCGGATCAATCGGAAGACGTCAGTGCAAGTGGTATTGGATGAGACGCAGAATGCGATTCCCGGTGGCGACCCCATCGCCCTGTTCGGTCGCTGGTTCGCCGAGGCGCAGGCCTGTGAGCCCAGCGATGCCGAGGCGATGGCGCTGGCGACGGCGACGCCCGGCGGCTTGCCATCGGTCCGGATGGTCCTGCTGAAGGGCCATGGGCCGGAAGGTTTCACCTTCTACACCAACAGCCAAAGCCGCAAGGGCGGTGAGCTCGCCGCCAATCCGCACGCAGCGCTGCTATTCCACTGGAAATCGCTGCGCCGGCAAATCCGCATCGAAGGCCCGCTCGAACAAGTCGATGCGGCGACTGCGGATGCTTATTTTGCCAGCCGCGCGCGCGATTCGCAGCTGGGCGCTGTCGCCTCCGACCAATCCGCCCCGCTCGCTGCGCGCAGCATTTTCGTTGCCCGCTACACCGAAGCTGAGCGGGAATTCACTGGGCGTGAGGTTAAGCGGCCGACCTATTGGACGGGTTATCGCCTAAATCCCGTGGCGCTGGAATTCTGGCTCGACCGGCCGCACCGGCTGCATGAGCGGCGGCGCTTCACCCGCGCCGGCGCCGGCTGGGCCAGCACGCTGCTCTATCCATGAGGAGCACCGCACACGCCGACGCGCTCAACCGCAGCGCCGCATTCGCCAGCATTGCCGTGGCATGCTTCCTGGTCGTGCTGAAGAGCTGGGCGGCCTGGTCGACCGGCTCGACCGCGATGCTCGGCAGTCTTGCCGATACGCTGCTCGATCTGGTCGCCAGCCTGGCGACGCTGGCAGGGGTCTGGGTCGCGGCGCAGCCCGCCGATTCCAACCACCGTTTCGGGCACGGCAAGGCGGAAGCGCTCGCCGCGATGGCGCAGGTGGTGCTGATCTCGATTTCGGCGCTCGGTTTGGCAGTCCGGTCAATCGGGCAATTGACGGCGGGCGGTCGCACTGCGGCGGCGGGCGAGGGAATTGCCGTCTCGATCGCAGCGATGGCCGTGACCGTGGCGCTATTGGCCTGGCAGCGCCATGTCATCCGCCGCACCGGCAGCCTCGCCATTGCCACCGACCATGTCCATTATCAATCCGACCTGCTGCTCAACTTGGCGGTGATCGCGGCGCTTGCGCTCGATCAATTTGCGGGGGTGGCAGGTGCCGACCCGGCGTTTGGCTTCTTCATCGCCTTGTGGCTAGGCTGGGGCGCCTGGCGCGCGTCGACCAAGGCGATTGAGCAGCTGATGGACCACGAATGGCCCGAGGACAAGAAAACCCGCTTCATCGAAGTGATCGGCCGGCACCCCGAACTGCGCGGCATCCACGATCTGCGCACGCGCACTTCCGGGAACCGCGACTTTGTCCAGTTTCACGTCTGGGTCGATCCCGCCATGACCATCCGCCACGCCCATGGGGTGATGGACGAGATCGAGGCAAAGCTGATCGCCGAGTTTCCCGATGTGGAAATCCTGATCCATCCCGATCCTGAAGGACTGATCGATGAGAAGGGGATCGCGGCGGAGGATGTGCTGCCGCAAGCCGCAGGGGTGAGGTGAGGTAGTTTGCTTTCCGGGTGGCTATCCCTGCGGAAACAGCCGGGCGATCTGGGCGAGGTGACCGCGCAGGGCGGTGACCCCTTCGTCATCGGTCTTGCCCAGCCGGACGATGGTCAGCTGCTGGCGGGGCGAGACGATGACATATTGGCCGAGGTGGCCGATGCAGGCGAACAGGCCGGCGGGCGCGCGGCCAGGAAACAACGGGGGCGACCCGTCCGGTTGGGGACGGTTCAGCCATAGCTGCGCGCCGTAGCCCGGATTGCGCGGCGACTGCCGGGTCATGAATTCGGTCCAGGCGCGCGGTACGATCTGCGCACCTCGGACGGCGCCGCCGTTCCGCAGAAATTCGCCGAACTTGCCCCAATCGCGCGCCGTCGCGTGCAGCATGCTGGAGCCGATGAAGGTTCCGGCCGCATCGAACTCGGGCACTGCCGAGCGCATGCCAAGCGGCTGCAGCAGCCGCGTATGGAGATAGTCCGTCACCGCCTGCCGCCGCACCGACGGCTGGGCATCGCCGGCAAGAACGCGGGCGGCGACATCGGCGAGGTTCACCGATGTCGCCGATGAATACTCGAACTTGCGGCCCGGCTCGGCCTCCAGGGGCGGCGATTCGGCGTAACCGGCCATGTCGTCGCGCCCGTCGAGAAACAGCATGCGCACCTCGTCGGAAGCATAGGCGGGGTCCCCCGCCTCGGTATGACGCAGGCCCGAGCGCATCTGCAGCAGCTGACGCAGAGTGATCTCGCCTCGGGGATCGCCGGAGCGCTGCCACGGCGTGATCGGCACGCTTTCGTCCAGCCGCAAACGCCCGTCCGCCACCAGCAGGCCGATCAGCACGCCGGTTACGGACTTGGTCATTGACCAGCCGGGAAAGCGCGTCTGACGATTATAGCCCGGCGCATAGCGCTCGGCGACGATGCGGCCCCGGTGCAGCACCAGCAGGGCGCGGGTTTCGCCGGCCTCGTCGTCGGCAAACAGTGCGTCGATCCGCCGGGCCAGGTTCTCTCGCGGTACACCCGGACGCGCCGCGACCGCGGCCAGCGCGACCTGGCTGATAGGCGGCGGGGCGCGCGTGCCGGCGGGGCCGCAGCTGGCGAGGGCCCACAGTGCGATAATCGGCAGGATAAGGGCAAGCGCGCGGGTCGACATGGTCCCGCTTCCATGCGTAAGCCGGGCCGAGATGGCAACCGCACCGCCCGCCCCAGTCCCCAGACCACGCCGTCCGAACCGGCGGCGCATGGTGCTGGCGGGTGTCCTCGCCGCGCTGCTGCTTGGCTGGTTCTGGAAACCGCTCAATGGCTATGCAGCTGCGGGCGCCGCGCTCGGCGCGCGAACCGCATGTTCCTGCCGCTATATCGCCGGCCGCAGCCTGAGCGATTGCGCCAAGGATTTCGAGCCGGGGATGGCGCTGATCTCGCTGAGTGCGGATGCCCGCGAGCGCAGCGTCACCGCGCGGGTTCCGCTGCTGGCCAGCGAGACGGCGACATTTCGTGAAGGCGAGGGCTGCGTGCTCGAGCCTTGGCGGGACTGATGGGGATCAGTGCGTGCCAGCGCTGTCGGTCGAATCGATCCAGCCGCCGCCGATCACCCGCTCCCCCGCATAGAGCACCGCTGCCTGGCCGGGAGCGACGCCGAATTCCGGGCTGACGAAGCGGATACGGCTCGCCGCACCTCCGCCTAACGGCCCATCAAGTTCCACCGGAACCGGCTTGGCCAGCGAGCGCACTTTCGCGGTGAGCGGCGCGCCAGGATTGTCCGGCGGCAGCGGGCCGATGCGGTTGGTCTCGATCAGCTGTGCGGAAGTTACCGCCAGCAGACGCCGGGGTCCGGCGAATACCCGCTGGCTCGCCGCCTCGATAGCGGTGACATAAAGCGGCTCGGCCTGACCGCCGATCTCAAGTCCGCGCCGCTGGCCGACGGTATATTTTACAATCCCCCGATGCTGACCCAGCACCGCGCCTGTAACCGCATGGACGATATCGCCCGGGGCATCGGCCTCGGGTCGCAGCTTGCGCACCACAGCGGCATAATCGCCATCGGGGACGAAGCAGATATCCTGGCTGTCGGGCTTGGCGGCGACGTTCAGCCCGGCGGTCTCGGCGATGCGGCGGACCTCGCTCTTGGGCAAGCCGCCAAGCGGAAAGCGCAGATAGGCGAGCTGGGCGTCGGTGGTCGCATAGAGGAAGTAGCTCTGATCGCGCGCGGGATCGGCGGCGCGGTGAAGTTCCGGGCCGGCCGGGCCTTCGAGCCGGCGGACATAATGCCCCGTCGCCAGACAGTCCGCGCCAAGTTCGCGGGCCATCGCGAACAGGTCGGTGAATTTGGGCCCCATATTGCAGCGGATGCAGGGGATCGGGGTCCGCCCGGCGAGGTAATCAGCCGCGAAACGGTCGACCACTTCTTCGCGGAAGCGGGTTTCGTGGTCGAATACGTAATGGGCTATGCCCAGCCGGTCGGCGACGGCGCGGGCGTCGCGGATGTCGTCGCCGGCGCAGCACGCGCCTTTGCGGCCGCTCGCCGCGCCGTGATCGTAGAGCTGCAGGGTGATGCCGATCACCTCCGCGCCGCTCGCCGCTGCCAGCGCCGCAACCACCGAACTATCGACGCCTCCCGACATGGCCACGACGATCCGCCGGCCGGACAATGCGCGGTCCAGGCCGAACAGCGCTGCGGGATCGAGGCCGGGAAGTATACTGGCAGTCAAGGTCATGGTTGGCCCCATACACGAAGCGGGGGTCAAAACCATTGCGCCGGTCAAGGCTGCCAGACGGTTAACTATGGTGACCACCGGGTAAACCGCGCCTTTACCTCCTTTGAACCTTGTTGCGGCTATAGGCTCTTCGATGGATATCGGATTCGACTGGACTGAGTGGCGCCCGGCGCCTGTTGCCACTTCGGCCGGCGAAGCCTGGGCCGGCACGCCGGACTGGTACGTGCTGCGCGCCCGGCTTGTCGCTGCCTGGCTCGCCCGGCAGGCATTGGCGGCACCAGCCGCAGGCGTCACCTTGCCACATGGCAGCTTCGCTCCGTCGGCAGCTCACGCGCTTTGCGATTTGGGTGCCGGACCAGGCGAATTCTTATGCTCCGTTAACCGAACAGCTTTAGGCAATTGCAAACCTGGCGGGGCCATAGCTGTGGCTGACGCCGGGAATTCGATGGCCGGCAGTCGAGGGTTGTTATGATAGAAAATCAAAAGATCAAACCGGCAATGGTCATCGGGCCGCTTGGCGAACCTCTGACAATAGCGTCGCTTCCGGACCCCGGCACCACCCGCTGGGTGGTACGGCGCAAGGCCGAAGTCGTGGCCGCGGTGAACGGCGGCCTGCTGACAATCGACGACGTCTGCGAGCGGTATAATCTGACGCTCGAAGAATTCGCCTCCTGGCAGCGCGCCGTGGACCGCTCGGGCATGCAGGGGCTGCGCGTGACCCGCATTCAGCATTACCGCGACCTATACGAGCGCCAGCTGAAATATTGACGCGGTTCGGGCCGTCGCGTTGGCAGCAAGGCCAATGATCGCCTGATTTGGCTAGAGTGTCGCCTAAATGTAATCGCCCGGAGACAAAGCGCGCATTGCCACTGGCTTGCGCCGAGTCTATCATACCTGTGCTGACTTGCCATCTTTTCAGAGCGAGGTCACCCGGCAGCCTCGCTCGTCAAGTCTTAGCAGGATAGGCAGCCCGGCCTTTTGCGCGCGTAATGGCCGGCAGGGCGATAGATTTCATGAATTACGAAGCCAGGATCGAAACAGCGGAAACGCTCGTCAATCCTCTGGATATAGCGGACGATGCTGAGCGCCGGGCACACCGGCGGACGTGGATCTTTGCCGTTTTGGCCTTGCTCGCGCTGATTGCCCTGTGGTTTTTCATGCACCGCGAACCCGCAGGCAGACTTAGGGGAGCGGCGGCCAATCAGGCGCCAGCGGTTACCGTAATCGCTCCCGGCCGCACAGCCATTGCCGGGCGGATCAACGCCAGCGGCACTTTGGCGGCCCGGCGGGAACTGCCGGTCGGCTCGGCTGGCGATGGCGGGCAGGTGGCGCAGGTTCTGGTCGAGCCGGGGCAGTGGGTCGCGCAAGGCCAGGTGCTGGCGGTGGTCGACCGTTCCGTGCAAGTGCAACAGCAAGCCGGCCAGGCCGCGCAGATTCAGGTCGCGCAGGCCGATGCCCGGCTTGCCCAGGCCAATCTCGACCGCGCGCTCAGGCTGGTCGAACGCGGCTTCGTTTCCAAGGCCGATGTCGACCGGCTGACTGCGACCCGCGATGTCGCTCAGGCCCGCGTGCGTGTCGCCAGTGCGCAATACGGCGAGCTCGGCGCCCGGATGCGGCGGCTCGACATCGTCGCTCCGGCGGCCGGTCTGGTGCTTGAGCGGCGGGTGGAGCCCGGCCAGGTGGTGTCCTCCGGCAGCGGTGTATTATTCCGCCTTGCCCAGGGCGGCGAGATGGAAATGCTGGCGCAGCTGAGCGAAGCCGATCTCGCCAGTGTGCCGCCGGGCGTCAGCGCGGTGGTCACGCCGGTGGGGTCTACCAAGAGTTTCACCGGACAGGTCTGGCAGGTTGCGCCGGTAATCGATCCGCAAACACGGCAGGGCAAGGTGCGGATCGCGCTGCCCTACGCCCCGGAACTGCGGCCGGGCGGATTTGCCAATGCCGAAATCGTTTCCGGTACGGTCGTGGCCCCGCTGCTGCCCGAATCGGCGGTGCTGTCGGACAAGGCCGGCAGCTATGTCTATATCGTCGGCGCCGACAACAAGATCGCGCGGCGCGCCGTCAAAACCGGGATGCTGACCGCAAGCGGCATCACCATCGCCGAGGGTCTCTCCGGCACCGAGCGCGTGGTGCTGCGCGCCGGCGCCTTCCTGTCGCCCGGCGAAACGGTCAATCCCAAGACCGGCATGCGCTGAGCCGCGCCCGTGGACTTTCGCAACATCTCCGCATGGTCGATCCGCAATCCGATCGTGCCCATCGTATTCTTTGCCGGTTTGATGCTGCTGGGCGTGCTGAGCTTCATGCGGATGGATATTCAGCAGCAGCCGGATATCGAATTCCCTGCCGCCATCATTACTATCTCGCAGCCGGGCGCGGCACCGACCGAGATCGAGAACCAGATTACCCAGCGCGTCGAATCGGCGATCCGCTCGATCAGCGGCGTGGTCTCGATGAGCTCGACCGCCAGCGAGGGCAGCAGCCGGACTTTCGTCGAGTTCCAGCTGGGCGAGGACGTCAACGAGGCGGTCAACGAAGTCAAGAACGCGATCGACCAGGTGCGCGGCGAGCTACCCGATGGCATTCTCGAACCGCAGGTGATCAAGGCGGTAAACAGCTCGATGCCGATCGTTTACTATGCCCTCCAAACCGACGACATGACGATCGAGCAGCTGTCGTGGTTCATCGACGACACCGTCGCCAAGCGGTTGCTGGCGATCGAGGGCGTTGCCGAGGTCTCTCGCAATGGCGGGGTCGATCGCGAGATCCTCGTCACGCTCAACCCGGCGCGGATGCAGGCGATGGGTGTCACCGCTGGCCAGGTCAACGCGGCGCTGCGGCAAATCAATGTCAACACCGCCGGCGGGCGCGCCGAAATTGGCGGAACCCGGCAGTCGGTGCGGGTCCTCGGCAATGCGGCCGACGCCTTTGCCCTGTCACAGACTGACATCTCGCTCGGCGGCGGCCGCACGGTCAAGCTCGCCGACATCGCCGATGTGCGCGATTCCTTCGGCGAAATCACCTCAATCGCCAAATTTGGCGGCAAGCCAGTGGCGACTTTCGGTATCACCCGCGCGCGCGGCGCTTCGGACGTCTCGGTTTTCGATGCCGCGGTGACCGAACTGGCCGAGATCGAGAAGGAATTTCCCGGGGTCCGTTTCCGGCAGATGTACACCACGGTCGATTACACCAAGAGCCAATATGAAAGTTCGATAGCCGCGATGGTCGAGGGTGCCATTCTCGCAGTGGTCGTCGTGTTCTTCTTTTTGCGCGACTGGCGCGCGACGGCGATTTCGGCGATCGCCATCCCGCTTTCCGCGATCCCGACGTTCTGGGCGATGGATTTGATGGGCTTTACGCTCAATCAGCTGTCTCTCCTGGCACTGGGCCTGGTCGCCGGCATCCTGGTGGATGACGCGATTGTCGAGATAGAGAACATCGTGCGGCACATGCGGATGGGCAAAAGCGCCTATCAGGCCTCGATCGATGCCGCCGACGAGATCGGCCTAGCGGTGGTCGCCACCACCTTCTCGATCGTTGCGGTGTTCCTCCCGGTTGGGCTGATGCCGGGCGTTTCAGGCCAGTTCTTTAAGAACTTCGGGCTGACCGTGGTGGTCTCGGTGCTGATTAGCCTGGCTGTGGCGCGCACCATAACGCCTATGGTCGCGGCCTATTTCCTCAAAGCGCATGGCGAGGCCGAACACGCCACCGGAACCTGGATGAACCGCTATCTGGCGGTGCTCCACTGGTCGCTCGATGCCGGCAAGGCGATTGCCTATCGTGCGCGCAACCGCCGCGCCAACGGCAAGCTGGGGCTGGGCACGCGGTTGAAGGCGCGTTTGCTCGATCACCGCATATGGATGATGGGTGTCGGCGCGGGTGCGCTGGCTCTGACCGGGGTGCTGTTGATGGTCATCCCCGGCGCATTCTTCCCCACTCAGAACAACGATTTCGCTGCGATCAGCGTCGAGATGGTGCCCGGCACTACGCTGGCGCAGACCGAGGAGGTCATGGCGCGCGTTACCAAGATCGTTCAGGACCGTCCCGAAACCGAAGGCGTGCTACAGCGGATTTCCGAAGCCAATGGCAGGGCGATGATCATGCTGAAGGAAGAGCGGGCCACCACCAGCGAGCAATTCGAGAACGAGCTGACGCCTGTCCTCCAGCAAATTCCCGATGCCCGGGTCGCGTTCCAGAGCATAACAGGCATGCAGGGCGGTAGCGGTACCGGCCGGGCGATTTCTATTATGCTTTCCGGATCCGATTCGCAGTTGCTCGACGATACCGCCGCAAAGCTGGTCGAACAGATGAAAGGGGTGCAGGAAATTGTCGCACCCCGGATCAGCGCCGATATGCGGCGGCCCGAAGTTCAGATCAAACCCCGGCTCGATCTCGCCGCCAGCCTTGGCGTAACCACCCAAGCGCTCGGCCAGGCGATCCGCGTCGCCACCATTGGCGAAATCGATCAAAATGCGGCGAAATTCTCGCTCAGCGACCGCCAGGTTCCGATCCGGGTTCGCCTGCCTGAGGAAGCGCGCCGCGATATCGCCAACATTGCCAACCTGCCAGTGCCGACCGCGACCGGCGGCTCGGTGCCGCTGTCGCGCGTTGCCGAAATAACCTTCGGCTCAGGGCCCAGCAGTATCCAGCGCTACAACCAGCAGCGCCGCGTGTTCATTGGCGCCGACCTCGGCCCCGGCGTGGTCAAAGGTCCGGCAATGGCGGCGATCAAGTCCCTGCCGGTGCTGCAGAACCTGCCGCGCGGGATCAGCACCGCGCCGTTCGGGGCCGATCAGTGGCAGAAGGAAATGATCGACAGCCTGGCCTTCGCGCTCCCCGCCGGGATTCTCCTGGTCTTCGCGGTGCTGGTGCTGCTGTATCACCGGGTAATCTCGCCGCTGGTCAATATGGGCTCATTGTTCCTCGCCCCCCTGGGCGGGCTGCTTGCTCTCGTGATTACCGGCCAGCATTTGTCGATGCCGGTCTATATTGGCATGCTCATGCTGTTCGGCATCGTCGCCAAGAATTCCATCCTGCTGATCGATTTTTCGATCGAAGAAATGGCGCGCGGGGCCAGCAAGTTCGAGGCGATCATCGAAGCCGGGCATAAGCGCGCCCAGCCGATCGTCATGACCACCGTGGCGATGACCGCCGGCATGATTCCCACCGCGGTTTCGCTGACCGGCGATGGCGCCTGGCGCGCGCCGATGGGAACGGTGGTGATCGGCGGGCTGATCATGTCGACCGCGCTGACGCTGCTGATCGTTCCTGCCGCCTTCAGCCTGGCCGATGGGGTCGAAAAGCGCCTGGGACCGATGCTGCGCCGCTCGCTGCTGACCTATGAACCCGAGCATGGCCGCCAGGCCAACTACCCCGCCGGCGCGGGTCAGGCCAATCCGGACGCCGTTCCCGCCGAGTGAGCGGCCTGCGCAATCTTTCCCCCCCGTTTGCCGCCGACCGGGGCCGGCGCATGCGCATGATCGCCACCGGACTGCTTCTCGTCATGGCGCTGGCCTTCGTGCTACTGCGGCCGTTCGCCGGCCAGCATCCGGCCTGGGGCTATGCGCTGGCGTTCACCGAGGCGGCGATGGTCGGCGGGCTGGCTGACTGGTTCGCGGTGACCGCGCTGTTCCGCCGCCCGCTCGGCCTGCCGATCCCGCACACCGCGATCATCCCGGAAAACAAGGACCGTATTGCCGAAACCATGGCGGCGTTCCTGCGCGACAATTTCCTCACCCCGCAAGTCATTGCCCGGCGCATGCGCAGCTTCAACATCGCTGCGGCGACCGGCGGCTATCTCGCCGATCCGGGGCGCGGCATGCAATCGCGGCTGCGCGCCGGCGCCGCCAATCTGTTCGGCGACATTCTCGAATCGCTCGATCCGGAGCAGCTCGGCGGACTGGTCAGGAGCGGGCTGCGCGGCCAGCTGGAAAAGCTGGAGCTGGCGCCCTTGCTCGGCCAGCTGCTCACCGCCGCGATTGCCGACCGGCGTCACCTGCCGGTGCTCGAAAGTTTTATCCGCCGCGTCGGCATGACCATCGAGGCCAACGAAGACCTCATTCGGGCGATCATCCACGAACACGCCAATGCACTTATGCGCTGGACAGGGCTCGACGAGAAGCTGGCCAATGGTGTGCTCGACGGGCTTTACCGCCTGCTCGCCGAAACCATAGTCGATCCCGACCATCCCTTGCGCGGCAAAGTTCAGGAAGGACTGGACCAGCTCGCCCAGGCGCTGCTGCACGATCCGCAGATGCAGGTGCGGGTGCAGAAACTGAAAGCGGAAGTGGTAGCCAACCCGGCCATGGGAAAATGGCTCGACAGCATCTGGGAACGGCTGCGCAGCCAGATGCTGCGCACCGCCCGCGACCCGGAAAAGGCGTTATCCGAACAGCTCGCCGCCAGCATCGGCGAGTTCGGCGCCGCCTTGCAGAACGACGTGCGACTTCAGACCCTGGTCAACCGCTTCGCCCGGCGCACCATGGTCGGCATCGCCACCCGCTATGGCGGCGAGATCGTCCGGTTGGTGTCCGAGACCGTTCGCCGCTGGGATGCCCAAACCGTGACCGACCGTATCGAGGGCGCCGTTGGGCGCGACCTGCAATTCATCCGGATCAACGGCACATTGGTGGGCGGGCTGGTTGGCCTGGGCCTTCATGCCGTCGACAGGCTGCTATAGCAGACAGGCCGACCTGCTCACTCAATCCAGCCGCATCACCCAGCCATGCGTATCCGCTGCTTCACCGCGCTGGATCGCCACCAGCCGTGCCTTGAGCCGCCCCGTCAGCTGACCGGGGCCGCCGCTGCCAACCGTGAACTCGCCGTCATGCCCGGCAACTTTCCCTACCGGTGTCACCGCCGCCGCAGTGCCGCAGGCGAAGGCTTCGATGAGTTTGCCCGAGGCGGCATCATCACGCCACTGATCGAGGCTGTAGCGTTCCTCGCGCACCTCCAGCCCCTCCTCGCGGGCGAGTTGCATAATCGAATCGCGGGTGATGCCGGGCAGGATCGTGCCGGTGAGCGGCGGGGTGATCAGCGAGCCGTCGTCGAAGGCGAAATAGAGGTTCATACCGCCCAGCTCCTCGATCCATTTGTGCTCGGCGGCGTCGAGGAACACCACCTGATCGTGGCCGCGGGCGATGGCCTCGGCCTGGGGAACCAGACTGGCGGCGTAATTGCCGCCGCATTTGGCCGCCCCGGTGCCGCCCGGCGCGGCGCGGGAGTATTCACTCACCCAGATCGACACTGCCGGTGCGCCCGATTTGAAATAATTGCCAACGGGTGAGGCGATCACGAGAAATTTGTACTGCTTGGCCGGGCGCACACCGAGAAATGCCTCAGTTGCGATCATGAATGGGCGCAGATAGAGCGAGCCGCCATCGACGCTGGGGAACCAGTCGCGGTCGGCGGCGACCAGCTGGCGGATGGCCTCGATGAAAGTTGCCTCGGGCAGGGCAGGCATCGCCAGCCGCTCGGCGGAGCGGTTGAAGCGCGCGGCGTTGGCCTGCGGGCGAAACAGGGCGACGCCGCCGTCCTGCTGGCGGTAGGCCTTCAAGCCTTCGAAAATCTCCTGCGCATAGTGCAGCACCGCGGCGGCCGGATCGAGCGGGATCGCCTGGCGGGGCCCGACCGTCGCATCGTGCCACCCGCGCCCCTCGCTCCAGTCGATCGAGACCATGTGGTCGGAAAAATGGGTACCGAAGCCTGGATTTGCGAGGATTTGCGCGCGCGCTGCCGCCGGGGCGACAGCCGGGTGGGGCAAGCGGGTGAAGGTCAGTTCGGGAGTGGCGGTGGTCGCCATGGATAGAGATCCCCTGATTGCGCGTGGCGCGATTTGGATCAAAGTTACGCTTGAGGCGATAAATATGAAATAAAGGAGAAGCGCTCTGTTCTAAGCGGAATAGCACGCAGAAGGAAGGGGAATTGGGTTTCGTCGCGCCCCTGACACGGAATATGAGAAGGGCCGCACCGGCAATCCGGTACGGCCCTTCACATGGTCAGCGGCCGGAAGCGCCGCTTACGAAGCCTCTATCGCTTGCGGGCAAGCCTAGCGATAATGCTCCGAATTGCGGATTTCCGACCCCTGTGCTGAACCATGAGACATCGGATCACCTCCTTTCGCGCTGTTGTGCCAAGATAGACCGCTTTCGCGGTAAGGCGGGGGCTATGACACCGCACCGCCTTGCACGAATATGTGAATCATTTTGCCGCGCACAACAAGTCTTTCAATGTATTTTTTTGTTGTCAGTATTAGGGCTTCGCGCCGATGCAATTCGCGCCCGCGTTACGCCCCGGTTTCAGCGGCAATCCTCGATCACCCGGCTCACTTCGGGCCAGCTTGGCACATGGAGTGTCGGCAAGCCTGCGGTTTCGACAACGAAGCGGCCGCGGCTGAAAGCCATAGCGTCGAGCAGGCTGTCGCGTGCCGGCAAAGTCAGCGCAATCATTGGCGGCGGGCCGGGCTGGGCAATAGCGCTCACCGTGCGGTTCATGGCGGAAGTGAGGATTGTCACCGGCACCGGCGCCTGCGCCTCTGCCGTACCCGGACGCATCAGCGTCACCGCAGCCGCGTCGCGATTGCAGCTGAGCACCAGCGCCTGACCGCCGAAGCGCGCGATCGATTGGCTGCCTTCCATCGCCCAGCGCCAGGTTCCCTGCGTAATCGGCGCATCGCGCCAGTCCGCGACGGGCGGCGGCGCTGGCGGTGGGGGAATGGGACGGGGCAGTGCCGCTGGCGTAGGCGTCACGACCGGCGGCAGCGTTGCCCTGCGTTCCGAACAGGACGCGGCGAGCAGCACAAGCAAGCCCCCGAGCGAAAGCCTGACGTGCGGGTGGAGACGATTTGCCTTCATGCTATCGCTATGGAATTACTCTCCTCTCCCGGCAACCCTGGAACCACGCGTGACAATCCCGCCAGTACCTCCTTTCACCGCCAGAACGCGCCCCGCCGGCAAGCAGCGGGTCGATCAGCTCCTGCTCGCGCGCGGGCTCGCCGAGAGCCGCGCACGCGCGCAGGCGCTGGTGCTGGCGGGGTTGGTCTGGTCGGGCGATACGCGGATCGCAAAATCCGGCCAACTGCTGGCCGCCGGTGCGCCGCTCGAGGTGCGCGGGCGGGATCATCCCTGGGTGTCGCGCGGCGGCGTCAAGCTCGCGCATGCGCTGGATCATTTCGGTCTGGATCCGGCGGGGGTAACGGCGATGGATATCGGCAGCTCGACCGGCGGCTTCACCGACGTGCTGCTCAGCCGCGGCGCAACCCGGGTGTTCGCGGTCGATTCGGGCACCAACCAGCTGGCCTGGAAATTGCGGACCGATGCCCGCGTGACCGTGCTCGAGAAGACCAGCGCCCGGGTTCTGACTGCGGAGCAGATCGACGCACCCTGCGCCTGGGTGGTGTGCGACGCCAGCTTCATCGGCCTTGCCAAAGTGCTCGAGGCGCCGCTGCGGCTTGCCGCGCGGCAATGCCAGCTGGTGGCGCTGATCAAACCGCAGTTCGAGGTCGGGCGCGGCGAAGTCGGCAAGGGCGGCGTGGTGCGCGATCCGGCGCTGCACGCGCGGGTGTGCATCGAAGTCCGGGCTTGGCTGGAGGGTCTCGGCTGGGCGGTGCAGGGGGTTGTCGAAAGTCCGATTACCGGGCCGGATGGGAACGTCGAGTTTCTGATCGCGGCGTGCCGGAATTGATTGGCGGGCCCGGCCGAAGAGAGTGCCTTTTCACAACGTCGCAGGATGACATGCGGAGAATCGTCTCACCATGGGGCACGCGACGGCGGGCGGTGAGTTGCCACTTGTCGTGCGCCCCGCCAATACGGCGCGATGCGGGGTGACATGACTGATTCGAGGAACTCTGCCTGATGACCGAGCTTGCCTCCCGCGGACAATTGCGCGCCGGATTTCTGCGCTGGGCGCTGGTGCTGGTGCCGGGCATCGTCCTGCTCGGATTCCTGTCGGGTGCGGTGGCGCAGAGCGGCCCTGGCAATCCCTGGTTCGATGCGCTGAGCAAGCCGTCGCTCTATCCGCCGCCGCAGCTGTTCGGCATCGTCTGGTCCGCGCTCTATGTGATGATGGGCGTGGCGCTGGCCATGGTCGTTGCAGCGCGCGGAGCCTGGGGGCGCGAGCCGGCGATCATCGCCTTTGTTGTCCAACTGCTGCTCAACCTCGCCTGGACACCTTTGTTCTTCGGCGCGCACCAGATTACCGGCGCGCTTATCTTGATTGTCGTGCTCGACATTGCGGTGGTTGTCACGATCTGGCTGTTCTGGCGCGTGCGGCCCGTCGCCGCGATGCTGCTGTTGCCCTACCTCGCCTGGATCCTGTTCGCATCGCTGCTGACGTGGCAAATCCTGGCCGCCAATCCCCGCGCCGACGGTCAGGAGACCGTGCGGCCGGTAACGCGGTTCGAGTTCTGAGCCTTGCCAATCTCGCCGCCGCGGCCCATTTGCCGGTGATGCAAAGTGAAAACCCCCTGCTCGCCGATTTCGTCAAACTGATGAACGCCGCCGCCGGCACCCTGGCCGGAATGGGCCGCGAAGCGCGTGACGGCGCGCGTGAGCGCATGCGCGAGGCGATGGGGGGCCTGGATTTCGTCGCCCGCGAGGAATTCGACGCGGTGAAAGCGATGGCGGCCAAGGCGCGCGAAGACAGCGCAGCGCTGCGGACGCGGATCGAGGCGCTGGAACAGGCGCTGTCGCAGAAGGACAAAAAATAACTCCGGATTTGACGCAGTAGATCGCTTCCCCGGTGCAGTAGGGAAGTAGTCTGCCTCACCGATCCTGGTTGCGCTCCTCCTCGCGCGCCATTATCCGCCGCAGGAATGCAGGGAGATCCGATACAGCAGCGCGATCCGCTCGGCTGGTGCGTGCTGATCGCGCTCGGCTTTCTGGCGCTGGTCTGGCACCGGCTCGGCATCCCCTCGCAAATCTATTTCGACGAGGTGCATTACGTCCCGGCGGCGCGCAAGCTGCTGGCGATGGAGCGGGCCAATACCGAGCATCCACTGCTGGGCAAGGAGATGATTGCCGCCGCAATCGCCGTGATCGGCGACAAGCCGCTTTCCTGGCGCATGCCCCCGGCGCTGTTCGGCGCGTTCGGCCTTTTCGCGTTCGGCCGGCTGGTGTGGTGGGCGAGCCTGCGCCGCTTTGCCGCGCTGGCCGCCATGCTGCTGCTCGCCACCAGCTTCGCCTGGTTCATCCAGAGCCGCATCGCCATGCTCGACATGATTATGGCGGGTCTGGCGATGACGGCGCTGTGGCAGGTCGCGGCGGCAGTGCGGTTGCCTGCGGCCAAGGTGCGGTGGCGGCTGGCGCTGGCCGGTGTACTGCTGGGTCTGTCGCTCGGCGCCAAGTGGAGCGTCGCGCCGGTTATCATTTTGCCCGGCCTCGCCTTTCTCACCTTTCGCCTGCGCGATCACGGGCGCCGGTTTCTGATTGCAAGCGGCACCCGGCCAGTTCCGGCGATCGCGCTGTGGGAAGCCGCGCTGTGGCTGGGCGCCTTGCCGCTCGCGGTCTATTGGGCGACCTATCTGCCGGCCTTTCTCTACCCGAAAGACCCGGTAAATCCGCTCGATCCGGTTGGCTGGCACCGCCATATGATGACGCTGCAGGACAGCGTCACCCGGCTGCACCCTTACCGCAGCATCTGGCCCGACTGGGTGGTCAACTGGCGGGCGGTCTGGTATCTTTACGAGCCGGTCGACGGCGCTCAGCGCGGCGTGCTGCTGATCGGCAATCCGTTTTCGATGCTGGCCGGACTGCCGGCGCTGCTGTGGTGCCTGTGGGCCGGCCTGTGGCGGCGCCGCGGCGACGCACTCGCCTTCGCCGCGCTATATGGCGCGGCGCTCGGCCTGTGGCTGGTAACCGCCAAGCCGATCCAGTTCTATTACCATTATCTCCTGCCCGGCACCTTCCTGATGGCCTGTCTGGCGCTGGCGCTCGATGCGGTTTGGGCCAGGGGCGGCAAGTGGCGCTGGCCGCCATTGCTCGGACTTGGCGCGGCGCTGGGGATGTTCGTCTATTTCTATCCGATAATCTCCGCCGCCCCGCTGCACGAAGGGCGGCAATCTTACGCCAAGTGGATGTGGCTGAATAGCTGGCGCTAATCTTGACGGCGCCCAGGCGGTGGTCGAGGGATCGCCGCGGCGCGAGCGGCTTTCGTCAGCGTATTTTCGAGAAATTCTTTTGTTGGCAAGCCGCTGGCGAAGGTGGCACAGGGGAGGTGAGAACCGCGATTGCCGGGAGGAATGGACCGCATCATGGCTACCGCAACGCTGACCCCGCCGCTTCGCAGCACGGCCAATCCGGCCCCCGTCCGCACCGCCAATTCGCTCCGGCGCACCTCCAGCATCGACGTCAGCTGGCCTGAGGGCGAAAAGGGCGACCGGCTTTTGATCGGCCGCGTCCGCGATTATCGCACGCCGGCGAATGGCGGTCCGGGCCGGGTTGTGGACGAGGCGGAATTCCATGGCACCCTGGCGCAGGACAAAACCATCACCGCGATCACCGCCACCCCCGCGCCTGCCGGACTCGATCGGATCGTCGGAATGCGGGGCGGCAATCATTTGCGCTTGTTCATCCGGGAGACAATGCCCGAGCTGATCAGCACAGGCGCGCCGATCTATCTGGTGCTCGACGATATTTCCGGCACCGCGCTGGTTTCCAGCTTCGGCTGGTCACGGTGGCACGACGATTGGGCGGAGCGCATGCGCGCCAATTTCCAGCCGGATGAAATTGAGAAACTGATGGGCCACAGGGTCAACGTCTGCTGGGGTTTGCAGGATGGCAACAGCGGCGTCACCGGGGTCGCCAGCCGCGACATTGCTTCGGCCGACGCCGGCGATGTCCGCAATCCTGCCGATCCGGAAGGCTGGCACGCGTTTCCCGATTCGGTCGGGCCGGGCTTCCGCCGCTCCCGCCGGATCGACGTTACCCGCGACGATGGCGCGGGGCTGATCCGCATCGATGCCGCCTTCCAGGACAGCGCCCGGCGCAAGGTTCCGGGCCGCGGGGCGATCCACGAATACAACCTTTCAGCCACGGCCGATCTCGCCACCGGCGAACTGCTGACACTGACCCCCGAGCCACGTATCCTGCCGTTCGGCGAATGCCC
>JANMCD010000024.1:0-3288 GCA_031360905.1 Novosphingobium sp. | reverse complement strand
GCCTGGCTCTCGGCCCGGGTCGGCGAGGTTTTCGAAACCCGCCTCACCGGCGTCCAGAAATTCGGCTTCTTCGCCACCATCCTCGGCCTCGGCGGCGACGGGCTGGTGCCGGTCTCGACGCTGGGCGGGGAATACTTCGCCTATGACGAAAAGGCGCAGGTATTGCAAGGCGAGGAGAGCGGCACCCGCTATGCCATCGGCGACCGGTTGCGCCTGCGCCTGGCCGAGGCCAATCCGCTGACCGGGGCCTTGAAGTTCGAACTGGAGCAGGGCGGCGGTGCGCCGGTGGAGGCGAGGGGCAGGCCGCTTGGGCTAAAGCGGAAGGGGCCGCATATGGCGGGCAATCGGGGAAGGCCGGGAAATATCCGGCATCAGGGGCGGCGCAAGTAGGGCGCGCCTGACGTAGCGCGCAAAGCTGTTACCGCACCGCCTCGATCCAGCGTTCGAGCAACGTCCGGGCCTGGCCGCTGTCGATTGCTTCAGCCGCCAGTGCAACGCCTTCCACCCAGCCCGTTACCGCGCCGGCCACGATCAGCGCTCCCGCCGCATTGAGCAGCACCGCATCGCGATAGGGCGCCTGTTCGCCGTTCAGCAAGCGCCGCAGGGCAGCGGCATTGAAATCGGCTGCTCCGCCGCGCAAGGCATCGACCGGGGTCGCGGCGAGGCCGGCATCGGCGGCGCTGATGCGCTGCATCGCATATCCCTGCGGGTCGATCACCGCCACCTCATTGCCGCCGGCCAGGCTCAGCTCATCCAGCCCCTCGTCGCCCGACACGATCATGGAATGTTCGGTGCCAAGCTGCGCCAGCGCGTCGGCATAGATCGGCACATAGGCCGGGCGCGCGATGCCGATCAGCTGGCGCTGGACGCCCGCTGGATTGGCGAGCGGGCCCATCAGGTTGAAGATTGTCCGGCGGCCTAGCGCCTTGCGGATCGGCATGATCCGCGCCATCGCCGGGTGATGCTTGCCGGCAAACAGGAAGCAGATGCCGAGCTCCGCCAGCGTTGTCTCGGCGGTTTGGACGGCGCGGTCCATGTCGAGGCCCAGGGCTTCCAGCGTATCGGCGGCGCCCGCCTTGGACGAGGCGGCGCGGTTGCCATGCTTTGCCACCGGCACACCGCAGGCGGCGACCACCAGCGCCACGGCTGTCGAGACGTTGAGGGTGTGGTGCCCGTCACCTCCGGTCCCGCAAACGTCGATCGCCCCCGCCGGCGCCTTGACCGGGATCAGCCGCGCCCGCATGGCGCGCGCCGCGCCGGCAATCTCATTGGCGGTTTCGCCCCGTTCCGCAAGGTCGACCAGCGTCGCGGCGATCTCTGCATCGGCCATGCCGCCATCGAGCATTCGGCCGAATACCGCCTCGGCCTCGGCGGCGGTCAGGCTCATGCGACTTCGCGGACAGCTATCCCGCAAATCTCGAGGAAATTCGCCAGTAGCGCATGGCCGTGCTCGGTGGCGATGCTCTCGGGATGAAACTGGACACCGTGGATCGGATATACCGCGTGGCGGAAGCCCATGACGTGGGCGTCGTCGGAGGTGGCGTTAACGAGGAGGTCCGCAGGCGTGTCTTCCACCACCAGGCTGTGGTAGCGCGTGGCGATGAACGGCGAAGGCAGTCCTTTGAACAAGCCGCTGCCATCATGGCTGACTGGTGAAGTCTTGCCGTGCATCAACCCGCCGCGCACCACTTTGCCGCCGAAATATTGCCCGATCGCCTGATGGCCCAGGCACACGCCCAACAGCGGCTTCCCGGCATCGGCGCAGGCCCCGACCAGATCGAGACTGATCCCCGCCTCATTGGGCGTGCACGGACCAGGCGAAATCAGAAAGCCCTGCGCGCCGGTTTCGATGGCCTGCACGGCGGACAGCGCATCGTTGCGCACAACTTCGACTTCGGCGCCGAGTTCCATGAGATAATGGACCAGGTTCCAGGTGAAACTGTCGTAATTGTCGAGAACGAGGATCATCGGCGGAGCTTAGCCGCTGATACGGGCTTGGGAAAGTGGCTTGCAAAAGTAGTGAAAATCTATAAAGTAGTGATATTATGAAAATCAGCACCGTTACCGCTACCGAAGCCAACCGTTCGTTCTCGCGCCTGCTCGAGGCAGTCAAGCGCGGAGAACGGGTGGAGATAACCTCTCACGGGCGCAAGGTCGCTGTGGTGCAACCGGTGGAAGATGAACCCTCGGTCCGTAAGCGTCAGTTGGCTTTGCTGGACAAGCTCGAAAAGCGGAAGGCTGCAAGGGAGTTCGTGGTCGTGGGGCCGTGGACGCGCGAAGAACTGTACGAGCGGGATTGAGGGGTTGGCAGTCGTCGCAATTGACACCAATGTCCTCGCCTATGTCGCTGGGCTTGGACGCACTGCCGATGATCGCCGCAAGATGCGGCAAGCGGACGAACTCTTGGTTAATGTAGCGAATTCGGACACACTAGTCTTTCCCGTGCAGGTCGGTCTTGAGCTGCACACTGTCCTTATTCGCAAATTAGGCCTGTCGAGGCCGGTAGCGGCAGAGATTGTTTCGGACTACCTAGACGGTGCAATCGTAACGGCGAGCGATGAGAAAATGCTTGTTGATGCAATGGACCTCGCGGCCAAACACAGCATGCAAACCTACGATTCGATTATCCTGGCGTCGGCCGCCTCTTCGGGTTGTACCATTCTCTATTCCGAAGACATGCAGCACGGGTTTGTTTGGAACGGGGTGATGGTGGTCAACCCATTCGCCTGATCGTCACTGCCCGAACCCGGCTTCGCCCGCCACCCGCACCGCCTCCCTTGCCGCCGCGATGAGCGCTCCGGCCTTGGCCTCGCACTCCCGTTGCTCATAGGCCGGGTCCGAATCAGCGACGATCCCTGCGCCCGCCTGGACATGCAGCACGCCGTCCTTGACGATGCCGGTCCGCAGCACGATGCAGCTGTCGACCGAGCCGTCGGGAGCGAAATAGCCGACGCCGCCCGCGTAAGCCCCGCGCGTTTCCGGCTCCAGCTCGGCGATGATTTCGCAGGCGCGCAGCTTCGGCGCGCCGCTGACGGTGCCGGCGGGGAAGCCGGCGAAAAGCGCGTCGATGGCGTCATGCCTTGCCGTGTCGAGCCGGCCGACGACGTTGGAGACGATGTGCATGACATGGCTGTAGCGCTCGACGGTGTAGCTCTCGGTCACCGCGACGCTGCCGACGGAAGCCACCCGGCCAACATCGTTGCGCCCCAGATCGAGCAGCATCAAATGTTCCGCGCGTTCCTTGGGATCGGCGAGCAGACTGGCCTCGTTGGCCTTGTCTTCCTCGGG
>JANMCD010000310.1:0-9688 GCA_031360905.1 Novosphingobium sp. | reverse complement strand
GGGCCACAGCAGGCTGGCGGTCTCGGCGGTATCGCCGACAAAATCGCGGCTGAGCGCATAGAGCACCGGATCGACCCGCGCCATCAGCAGGTTGCGGATGGTCGAGGATTTGACGGCCGGAAAGTCCAGCCCGTCGGTCAGCGCCGCCAAAGCCCAGCCGCGATCGGGGTCCGGGGTCTGGCGCAGATAATCGGCAATCAGCGCCAGCTTGCCGTTTCGCGAGCGGGTGTAGCCCAGCGCATCGACCAGGGCGGCGAAGGCTTCCACCTCAATCGACCCCCTCAATCGTCTTCATCGTCGTACCCGACCAGTGCCAGCGCCCGGGCGCGGCGCTGGTTGAGCTCGCACCAGCGCAACAGCGCATCCTCGCGGCCGTGGGTGATCCAGCTTTCAGCCGGGTTGACCTCGGTGATGGTCGCGGTCAGCTCGTCCCAGTCGGCATGGTCGGAGATGACCAGCGGCAGCTCGACATTGCGCTGGCGGGCGCGTCCACGCACCCGCATCCAGCCCGAGGCCATGGCGGTTATCGGATCGGGCAGGCGGCGGCTCCAGCGGTCGTTGAGTGCCGACGGCGGGCACAGTACGATGGTCCCGGCGAGCGCGGCCTTCGGCATCCCGGCAACCAGCCGCAAATCGCCCAGCGACACACCCCACTCCTCATAAAGCCGGCACATGCGTTCGAGCGCGCCGTGCAGATAGATCGGCGCGGTGTGGCCGGCGCGGCGCAGTTCGGCGATCACCCGCTGCGCCTTGCCGAGTGCATAGGCGCCGACCAGCACGCAGCGCTCCGGGTGGGCGGCAACGGCGGCGAGCAGCCGGGCGATCTCCTCGCCGATCGGTGGATGGCGGAACACCGGCAGGCCGAACGTCGCCTCGGTGATGAAGACATCGCATGGGGTGGGTGCAAACGGCGCGCAGGTGGGATCGGGCACCCGTTTGTAGTCCCCGGTCACCACCACCCGTTCGCCGGCATGTTCGAGCAAGATCTGCGCCGATCCCAGGACATGCCCGGCCGGGACGAAGCTCGCCCGCACCCCGCCCGGCAGGCTGACACTCTCGCCATAGGCGCATACTTGTGCGCCCTCGCCGGTGCCATAGCGCAGCGCCATGATCGCCAGGGTCTCGGGCGTCGCCAAGGTCCGCGCATGGCCGCCGCGCGCGTGATCGGCGTGGCCGTGGGTGACCAGCGCGGTCTCGACCGGCCGCGCAGGATCGATCCAGCAGTCCGCCGGGACGATATGAATGCCGAAGGGTTCGGCACGGATCCAGGAAAAGTCGGCGGGCACCGGGGTTAAATGATCCGCAAGGCCGCGCGGTTCCGGCGGCTCGCCAATGCAATCCCGCCCTATTGCCATTGCTGGCATCGCCGTCATTATCGTGGGCACGGATCGACGGGGGATTCGCGGGGGATGGGTTCGCTTGCCAATAAATAGGTATACTGTCCCCGGAATTCGCATCATGCGGATGTGGATCTCGGCCATGTTAGCCCTCGGTCTCGGCACGGCGGCCTTCGCAGCACAATCGCAATCGTCGGCGATCACTCCGTCCGCTGTTGAGCGAATGATCGACAAATATGGCGCACGGCTTACGGTCAAGAAACTGGCTAACTCCCCGCCGAAGCGCGAATTTGGCGACTACGACATCGTGCTTTCGGGTGTAAGCTCGGGCGATCGTCGCTGGCTCGCATTAGTCCCCAGGCTGCAGGCCGGCACGGACGCAGCCACCGGCGTGGCTCTGGTTGTCGCGGTTGCGGAGGCTCTCCCGAGAAATCCGAAGGCAGTCCTTCGGTTGATCAAAGCCAACCCGTCTTGGCGGCATGTTTGCACCTATCCTATGATCGAGCCGACAAAGGCGGAAGAGCGGATATACTTCAGGAAGGCCATCCCGGCAGTGAGGTCGGTTCGCGATCCAGACGTCCGATCCGTCAAGAGGACCTGCCTCGCCAACCTGGTCGAGGCTCAGCGATCATAGAGGCCGCTTGGCGCACGCCGGCAGCCGATGCTTGTAAATTCCGGGGACAGAAATTCCGGGGACAGTATACCTATTTACTGCCCCGAAATTCCGGAACTGGCCGCACCCCTCGGCGGATTGCGGCCAGCAGTCTTAAACCGGCTCAGGGCAGCATCCGCACCTTCGCTTCCCGCGCCCAGAACCGCTTGCCGCCGATCGCCGGAAATTTGTCGAGCGGGACCACGCCATCGTCCACCTGAACCCCGGCGCGGTCCAGCAGAGGCTGCGCGCCGGGGGTGTGGCCGATCGCCTTGCAATGGGCGTAGGCATCCATAACGAACTGGATCGCCGCCACTTCGCCCAGCAGCAACTTCGCGCCATCCTCGGACAGCACCAGCGCGACCGCGTCGAGCACCACCGACGGCGTGCCGGCCAGCTGACCGTCGGCCTTTTGCATGGTCCCGTCAGACAATTTCGCCCCGCCGACCTTGGGCGCCACCACGATGGCGCGCGCGCCCGCTTTTTGCAGGGCTGTAGTGAACGTACCCAGCGCGGCGGCGTCGCTGCCGTCGGCGATGAGAATGCCAACGGTGCGGCCCTCCAGAGTGCCGAGGTCCAGTGGGCCATCGATCAACCGCAGCGCCGGCGACAGATCGAGATCCTGCACCGGCGCCGCCGACTCTGAAGCCTTCGGTGCCTTCATCCTCAGCCCAGCGGCGACGCGCGCGGCCAGATCGGGATCGACATTGCCGAGATTACCCAGCATCCGCAGCTGGACGTGCTCCAGCGTGACTTTGGACAGCTCGAACACCAGCGCGGAGGCGAGGTGCGTCTGTTCGGGCGCGGCGAGCGAACGGAAGAACAGCCGCGCCTGGCTGTAATGGTCGGCAAAACTTTCGGGGCGAATGCGCAGTTTGTCGCCCTGCTCGTTTTCGTCCGGCCGACCCGGAAAGCTGGTAAAGCCGGTCATCGGGCATTCGCGCGGGCCGCCGTCCTCGCCGGCTTCGTCCAGGCTGTTCGGCTCGTAATTGCTCCGACCCTTCGGCACATCGCGCTGCATATGCCCGTCGCGCTGGAAATTCATCACTGGACATTTGGCCGCGTTGATCGGCAACTGGTGGAAATTGGTGCTGCCCAACCGCTTGAGCTGCGTGTCGAGATAGCTGAAAAGCCGGCCCTGCAGCAGCGGATCGTTGGAAAAATCGATACCGGGCACGATGTTGGCCGGGCAATAGGCGACCTGCTCGGTTTCGGCGAAAAAATTGTCGGGCGAGCGGTCGAGCACCATCCGGCCGATGATCCGCACTGGCAGTACTTCCTCGGGAATTAGCTTGGTGGCATCGAGAACATCATAGGGCAGGCTGTCGGCAAAAGCCTCGTCAAACGCCTGGATCCCAAGCTCCCATTCCGGAAAGGCGCCGCGCTCGATCGCCTCGAATAAATCGCGCCGGTGAAAATCCGGATCGGCCCCGGCGATTTTTACGGCTTCGTCCCAGGTGGTCGAGGCGACGCCCTGTTTGGGCTTCCAATGGAATTTGACGAAGGTCGATTTGCCGGCACCGTCGATCAGCCGGAAGGTGTGGATGCCGAAGCCCTGCATGGTGCGCAAAGAACGCGGGATCGTGCGGTCTGACATTGCCCACATGATCATATGGGTCGCCTCGGGCATCAACCCGATGAAATCCCAGAAGGTGTCGTGCGCGCTGGCGGCCTGCGGGTAACCCCGGTCGGCTTCCATCTTCACCGAATGGATGAGATCGGGGAACTTGATCGCATCCTGAATGAAAAACACCGGGATGTTGTTGCCGACCAGATCCCAATTGCCCTCGCTGGTGTAGAACTTAACCGCGAAGCCGCGCACGTCGCGCGGGGTATCGACCGAGCCGGCGCCGCCCGCCACGGTGGAAAAGCGGGTGAACACCGGCGTGCGGGTGCCCTTGGTGAACAGCGCCGCCTTTGAGAGATCGGAAATATCCTCAGTCGCCTCGAAATAGCCATGCGCCGCCGAGCCGCGGGCATGGACGATGCGCTCGGGAATGCGCTCGTGATCGAAGTGGAAGATTTTCTCGCGCAGGACAAAGTCCTCCAACAGCACCGGCCCGCGCGCGCCCGCTTTCAGCTGGTTCTGGTTGTCCGAGACATGCATGCCCTGATTGTTCGTCAGCGGCGGCGCGCCGGCCATAGTGCCGGTGGTCTGGTGATTCTCGCCCCCGTTTCCGGCAGTGGGTTTGCGCGGCATTTTGATCTCCTCGGGTGTTCCGGTGTGGCGAGAAACCCGCCAACCGGGATTTTGCTCCCGACATTCGGAGCCTTGTCCCAATTGGCTCGTTTGCCGGTGAGAGGAGAACAGGATTGCACGGCGCAATAAGATCGTCGCAGGAAGATAGTCGCGCCGCCCGGGCCGACCTGAACTATGCCGACGACAGCGAACCGGGCATCACCCGCCGCCGGCGCGGTCGGTATTTCGCCTATTTTGTCCCAACTGGCGAGCGCATTGCGAACCGCGACGAGATCGACCGGTTGCACGCCATCGGCATGCCGCCGGCTTATGAGCGCTGCTGGTTCAACCCCGATCCTGCCGGACATATCCAGTCGACCGGTTTCGACGCGCGCGGCCGCAAGCAATACCGCTATCACCCGGACTTCCGCGCCGAGCGTGAGGCCGGTAAATTCTCGCTGTGCCCGCAGTTCGGCGAGGCGCTGCCAGCGATCCGGCAACGGGTCGACAAGGCGCTGCGCAGCCGTAGTGTCAGCCGGGAACGCACGCTCGCGGCACTGGTGCGGCTGCTTGATGTGGGCCGGGTGCGGGTCGGCAATGACGCCTATGCGCGCGAGAATGGCAGCTTCGGCGCTTCGACCCTGCGTATGCGCCATGTCCGGCTGGAAGGCGGCGCGATCCGGTTGAGCTATCGCGGAAAGTCCGGGCAGATGCGCGACATCCGGGTGCGCGATGCCGGACTGCTGCGGTTCGTGCGCAACATGCAGGACCTGCCCGGCCAGCGCCTGTTCCAGTACCTGGACGCCGACGGCCAGCGCCGTGAGGTGGGATCGAGCGACGTCAATGCCTTTATCCGCGAGACGATGGGCGCGGAATTTTCGGCCAAGCATTTCCGCACCTGGAGCGGCACCCTGGTCGCTTTCGAGGCATGGCTGGCGTCCAAGGGGCAGATCGGACTCAAACCGGCACTGCAACTGGTGGCCGAAGCGCTGGGCAACACACCGGCAATCAGCCGCAAGAGTTATGTCCACCCCGCGGTGCTCGCCGCGCTGAATGCTCACGGCGAAACCGAAATGCCGCTGCGGTTGCCGCGCGCCAGACGCTGGCTCAGCCGCGAAGAGCGCGCCCTGATCGAATTCCTGCGCGATCGCCCGGCGAGTTGACGGCCGCAGGGAACGTTTTTCCATGCCGGACCGTTTTACCAGGAGGAAGGAGCAAGCCATGCCTGCACGTCCCTCCTGGCAGAGCCCGATCGGGTTTGCGCTGGTTCCGGCCTGACCGGCAATGGAACTCAATCCTGGCACTCCGCTCCTTTCCGTCGATTTCGCGGTCTTGCTGCGATTGATCGTTGCTGCGGTGATCGGGCTGTTGCTCGGCCTTGACCGCGAACTGCGAGGCCATGCTGCGGGATTGCGGACTCACGGGCTGATTTGCTTCACCGCATCGGCCATGACTGTGTCGATGATCGCGCTCTACCGCCAGTTCGAAGGTCAGGGGATGGACCCTCTGCGCATTTTCGAGGCAACCGGCGCCTTCATCGGGATCATCGGCGCGGGCTTGATCGTGTTCAGCAAGGGACGGGTGAAGAACCTGACCACCGCCGCGCATTTGTGGCTGGCCGCGGTCGCCGGGGTGGCTTGCGGCGCGGGCCAGTGGCCACTGGTTGCGATGGCAGCGATGGTCTCGCTGGTCATGCTGACGCTGCTCGGCTTCGTCGAGGCGCGCCTTGGGCTCTACGATGACGACCGTGACGGCGCAAATCGGCAGGATCATCCGCGTCACCCGGACGATGCATAATCCCATGGCCGCTGCCGACCCCCTTGCGACGTACAACGCCAAGCGGGACTTTACCCGGACGCGCGAGCCGCCAGGCAAGGTCGCCAAGGCCAAAGGCACCCGTTTCATCGTCCAGAAGCATGCCGCGACCCGGCTGCACTGGGATTTTCGGCTGGAGGTGGACGGCGTGCTCAAGAGCTGGGCGGTGACCAGGGGGCCAAGCGCCGACCCCGCCGACAAGCGCTTGGCGGTGCGTACCGAGGACCATCCGCTCGACTATGCCGAGTTCGAGGGGGCGATTCCCAAAGGCGAATATGGCGGCGGTACGGTGATGCTGTGGGACCAGGGCACCTGGGCGCCAGTCCCCGGCAAAAGCCCGGACGACCTGGACGATGGCCATCTCCACTTTACCCTCAACGGCAAGCGGATGAAGGGCGAGTGGCTGCTCGTCCGGATGAAGGGCAGGCCCGGCGAAAAGCGGGAGAACTGGCTGCTGCGCAAGATCGCCGACGAAGCGGCGGGCAGCGGCGATGCCCTGGTCGAAAAAGAGCTGAACAGCGTGCTCACTGGCCGCAGCATGGCCGAAATCGCTGCGGACAAGGGCGGTACCCAGACCCTCGCTGGCGCAAAAGGCGCGGAGTTCAAGCGGAAGATGGCCGCGGCTGGGGCGCATAACGCCAGGGTCGGGCGGAAGCGCGCCGGCAAACGCCGGGCTAACGCGGCTCCGCCCCCCTTCATTGCGCCGCAGCTCGCCACGCTGGTCGATGCGGTGCCGGCCGGCAATCGCTGGATGCACGAGATCAAGTTCGACGGTTACCGGGCGCTGATCGCGGCGGCCGGCGATCACGTTGTCGTCTATACCCGCAACGGGCTCGACTGGACCGAAAAATTCGCGCCGCTGGTGCGCCATATCGCCGGTCTCAACCTCCAGCCGGCACTGATCGATGGGGAGATCGTGGCGCTGGACAGCAATGGCAATCCGGATTTCTCGACGCTGCAAGCCGTGCTCAAACGCGGACACGGCGCGCAAAGTGAGGCGACCCCGCTCAGCTTTTTCGCCTTCGACTTGTTGAGCCTGGACGGCGAGGACTTGCGCCCGCTAACCAATATCGAACGCAAGGCGCGGCTCGAGGCGCTGCTGCATGACGCTGCGCCGCCGATCCTGGTCGCCGATCACATCATTGGCGGCGGCGAGGCGCTGTTTCGGGCGATGTGCGCGGCGGGGCAGGAGGGGATCATCGCCAAGCGGGTGGACGCGCCCTACCGCAGCAAGCGCACCGCCGGCTGGGTCAAGGTCAAATGCACCCTGCGGCAGGAGTTCATTATTGTTGGCTGGCAAAAGAGTACGGCGAAGGGCCGCAGGTTCTCGTCGCTGCTGCTGGCGCAGAAGGAGGGCAAGGGGCTGGTCTACAAGGGCAAGGTCGGAACCGGCTTCAACCGGGAGATCATGGCGCAGCTGGCGGACGCACTTGCTCAGCTGGGCCGCGATACCGCGCCGCTGGTGGTGCCCCGCACCGAGGCGCGGGGGGCGCAATGGGTCGAGCCAAGGCTGGTCGCCGAAGTGGGCTTCGCCGAACTCACCGGCGAGGGCCGGGTCCGCCACGGCAGCTTTCTGGGCCTGCGGTCCGACAAACTGGCCAAAGACGTGAAGCCGGAGCAACCACAGCCCGCACCGAAGCTGCAAAGCGCAGTGAAGATCAGCTCGGCCGAGCGGGTGATCTTTCCGGAAACCGGGCAGACCAAGGGCGATTTGGCCGCCTATTACGCAGCCGTCGCTCCGCTGATGCTGCCGTTCGCCGGCAATCGTCCAGTCAGTCTGGTTCGCTGTCCGCAAGGGCGCGGCAAGAAATGCTTTTTCCAGAAGCACGACAGCGGCTCGTTCGGCGACCACGTCGGCCATGTATCGATCCGCGAGAAAGACGGCGGTTCGGAAGATTACCTCTATGTCCGCGATGCCGACGGACTGCTCGCCTGCGTGCAGATGGGGACGATCGAATTCCACGGCTGGCTCTCGCGCGCCGATGCGGTGGAGCGGCCAGACCGGATGATCTTCGATCTCGATCCCGACGAAGGCCTGGACTTCGCCAAAGTGGTCTCCGCCGCGAAATTCCTCCATGATCAACTGGCCGACATCGGACTGGTGAGTTTCGCGATGCTCTCCGGCGGAAAAGGCGTGCATGTGGTTGTGCCGCTGAGCCCTGGCCATGACTGGGAGGTGCACAAGGATTTCGCCCGGCGCTTTGCCGAGGCGCTGAGCACCGCCCAGCCGGACCGCTTCGTCGCGACGATGAGCAAGGCGAAGCGCAAGGGCCGAATTTTCATCGACTGGCTGCGCAACCAGCGGGGCAGCACCGCCATCCTGCCCTACTCCGCCCGCGCCCGGCCCGGCGCGCCGGTGGCGGTGCCGATTAGCTGGGGCGAGCTTGAAGGCCTGGAGAACGCGAATTCGGTCTCAATCCGCGATGCGGACGAATTGCTTGCGCGCGCTCAGCGCAAGGAGCTAGCCGGCTGGGGTTTCACCTCACAAAATTTGCCTGACATTTGAATGAGTTCCCAGACCGAGTCGGTTTCACCTCCCGCTCGTGTTGCGCCACTGCGGAACCAACTCCTCGAACATACGTTAAACATGGGTCGAACTGCCACGCGCGTGTGGCTCCGGCTATAGGAGAGTTTGATGGGCATAATTCTTTGGCTTATCGTTGGCGGGGTCGTTGGCTGGCTGGCGAGCATGATCATGCGGACCGATGGTCAGCAGGGTATTCTACTCAACATCGTCGTCGGCATCGTGGGCGCATTTCTGGCCGGCCTGGTATTCTCCGGCGGCACGATCAATGACGGTGCGCTAAACCTGACATCGATTCTGGTATCGCTCGTGGGCGCTGTCGTACTTCTGGCGATCGTCAACCTGGTTCGCCGTGGACGCGTCCGCTAACAAGACTCAACATTGCTGAATCTCCGGAACCCTCGACCCACGCGGTCGAGGGTTCTTGGCGTTCCAAAGCCAGTGGCCGCGTCGGAAATTCGGCTGCGCGACTCGAAGTTTTCGTCTGGGCCCGGACGAAAAGTCCCCATCCCCACGGGAAGTAACGTTTATCCCCCCTGCGTGAATAACTTCGATGAATCAGAGGCATCGGCCAGAGGTTAACAGTCTGGAAGAAAGTTTCACTGCCCACTATGATGGAATTGGGCTACCGGGGCAGACGTCATGCACGGCGATCGATTCAGCACGTCACAGAAGTTGGCCGGCTTGGCGCTCACACCAGTTGTGCTCACTCTCGTGCTGGCGAAAGGTGTCAGCCCGGTTTCGCCAATCCCCGCCGAGCCGCAGGATAGCGCCCGGCGCGCAGCTTTCGACTCAATCGGCGAGGGCGCTATCGTGCCAATCCGCTTCGCAACGTCTACGGTTTTCATCGCCGACCCGCCCGCAGCACTGCCTGCCAGCGCGATTTTGGAGACAAGCAGAACCGCGCCTCCAGTCTCATTGACCGATACCGTCGCCGCCGATCCGCCCGCACCAGCAGCGCCAGCCAGCGAGATCGCCGCGCACCAACCAGTGCCCATACCGCGGCCAGTCGAAACTGTGCCCGTGCAAACCGAGGCGGTTCAGACTGTGCCGGCCGATCCGCATGGCGTGCCCAGCGCGGCGAGCCCGCAGCCTGTATTGAGCGAACAGGCCAACCTTCAGCCAGCGGTGCCGGTCGCAGTTGCGGTTTATCCGCCCGAGGCGGGGGACGACGCACTTCT
>JANMCD010000307.1:0-1822 GCA_031360905.1 Novosphingobium sp. | reverse complement strand
AGGCAATCCGGCCCCGGCGGCTTCGCCATCAGCGCCGACCTGCTGGCCGAGGGCGCGGCGGTGCGGCTCGGCACCGGACTGTCGCCCGAACGGCCCAACCGCCGGATCGTGCAGGTGAACGGTGCCCAGGCGAGCGCACTTAGCCTCGCCGACTGGCTCAGCATCGGCTGGCTGACCCCGGCGATGGACCGGTTGTTCGCCGAGGGCGCGGGCGCGCGGCGGCGCTTCCTTGACCGGCTGGTCATGGCGCTTGAACCGGCGCACGGCCGGAATGCCGCCCGGCTGGAGGCCGCGCTGCGCGAACGCGGCCGTCTGCTGGCGGAGCCCTCAGACCCAGATCCCGCCTGGTTCGACGCGATCGAAGCGCAGCTGGCCGAAGCCGGAGCCGAGGTCGCGGCGGCACGGGGGCGGCTGGTCCGCGCGCTCGATGCGGCGCTCGCCGAGCTTCCGGACGGCCCCTTCGCCCGCCCGCGCCTCGCCTACGGTGCGGGTGGTCCGCTGGAACCGGCGGAGCTCGCAGCCGCGCTGAGCGAATCCCGCCGCCGCGACCGTGCCGCCCAGCGCACGCTAATCGGCCCGCACCGCGACGAACTGGCCGTGATCTTGGATGACAAGAACCTGCCGGCCGCCGAATGTTCGACCGGCGAGCAGAAGGCGATGCTGATCGCGATAACTCTCGCCCATGCCGGGCTGCTGGACGCGGACCGCCCGCGCCTGTTGCTGCTCGACGAGGTCGCCGCCCACCTCGACCCGCTGCGCCGGGCGGCGCTGTTCGAGCGGCTGCGCGGAGGCGCGGCGCAGGTCTGGCTGACGGGCACCGAACTTGCGCCATTCGCGGCGATCGCCGGGGAAGCGGCGGTGTGGCGGGTGAGCGGGGGTTCGGTGGAGCGGGTCGGCTAGCTGCTCTTCACCGCCCCGGCCACTTCGTCCACCGTTGCCGCGACGATCTCCTCGATCCCGGCCGCAGTCGGGTGAACATGATCCTGCTGCACCAGATCCGGCTTGCCGGTCACCGCTTGCAAAAAGAAGGGCACCAGCTCGGCCTGATATTTGCGCGCCAGCCCCGGATAAATTGCATCGAATTCCGCGCGGTAGTCGCTTCCCAGATTGGGTGGGGCGAGGAGGCCCATGAGCAGCGCGGGGATCTTGCGGCGACGCAGTTCGCGCAGGATCGCGTCGAGATTGGCCCGCGTTTGCGCCGGCGGCAGGCCGCGCAACAGATCGTTCCCGCCCAGGCTGAGGATCACCAGATCGGGTGGCGGCTGCTGGTTGCCGAGGGTAAAGCCGAGCCGCTCCAGCCCGCCTGCCGAAGTTTCGCCGGAAACGCCGGCATTGGCGATGCGGGCGTTGATCCCCCGCGCGCGCAGCGCCGTCTCCAGCCTGGCCGGATAGCTTTCGCCCGGCCGCAGTCCGTGGCCGGCAAAGAGGCTGTCGCCGAGCGCAAGGATGCGGATTTCGCGGCCCATCACCGGCACTTCCAGCGCGGGCGGGGCACTGGCGGTTACCGCCGGCTGCACCGCAGTCTCCGCGCGCTCGCCGCATCCCGCCAGCAGCAGTGCCGCCAGCACGGCAGCCCAACACAATTTCATACATCTGCCTCCTTGCCGGGCGGCGCCTAGCTATGCCATCTGGCCCGCGTGACAAGCCCCTCCCCTGCAATCGCAGCGAAAAACCTGACCTTGACCCTCGGCAGCGGCGAAGCATCCGTCGAAATTCTCAAGGGCATCGACCTCACCGTGCCGCAAGGCCAGGCGCTCGCGCTGCTCGGCCCGTCGGGTTCGGGCAAAAGCTCGCTGATGGCGGTGCTGGCCGGGCTCGAGCG
>JANMCD010000283.1:0-13383 GCA_031360905.1 Novosphingobium sp. | reverse complement strand
GCGGCGCTCGGCCCTTCCCGGCTCATCCGCATGTCCAGCGGACCATCGGCGGCAAAAGCAAAGCCGCGCGCCGGCTGATCGAGCTGCATCGAGGAGACGCCGATATCCATGACCACGCCGTCGACCCGTGCAATCCCGGCCTCGGCCAGGCCCTCCAGCATCTCGGAAAACCGGCGGGGATGAAGTACGAGGCGGGCCGGATTGCCGCCGGTTTCGCTCCAGTTGCTGGCCGCAGCCATGGCGTCGGGATCGCGATCGAAGGCATGGACGGTCGCGCCGGCATCGAGCAGGCCGCGCGAATATCCGCCGGCGCCGAACGTCGCGTCGACGATCAGCGAGCCGGGCGTGAGGGCAAGCGCGGCGAGCACTTCGGTCAGCAAGACGGGAATGTGGGAAGCGGCGCTCATGACGGCAGCCCTTTGCCCGCTTCGCGCAGGAAATTGGCGCAGGCCGCCTGCGGGCCTTCCCAGCCCGCGCCCATCCCGGCAAGCACTTCCGGACTCCAGATGGTGAAGAACGGACCGGCGCCCTGGAAATAAATCTCCTTGCCGATGCCCGCGAGGCTGGCGAGATGGTCTGGCAGCACAAATCGCCCGCTGCCGTCGAAGGGCACTTCGAAATGGCCGAAGAGCTGCATGCTGCGCAGGTCGCGATCAAACGGCGTGCCGGCCTGGATCGCGCGAACTTCCTCGCGCTCGATCTCGGCGTCAAAATCGTCGACGCGGGAGAGGCCGAAGCCGGTGAGACAGTTCCAGCGATCGTGCTTGGTAAGGCAGAGCTGGGTCTTGCCGTTGCTGGATTCGCGCACTGTCTTGCGGATCGGCGCCGGCAGCACGAAGCGGTTCTTTTCGCGTTGTAGCGAAAACCCTTGCCCCCTGTAGCTGAACCGTTCCCCCACCACCAATCAGATCCCCGCGCAACGAACCCTCTCGGCGGACAAAATCTTCAGCACCCGGCAGCGTGCCCCACGCAGCCGGCCCACCCCGCAGGCGGAGCGCCTCGAATTCATCCATTCCGATGAACGATATGATTAACCCGGGAAGCGTGGGGATGGAAGGGCAAAATGCGGGATTATTGGGGAAATACTTAGAGGACTGGATTCATTGAAATTTGATAGAGAGGACGGCGTTGGTTTCCTGTTTTGTTCGCCAAAGTCGGTCGAGTCCGGCAAGAATCAGCGGCGAATTATCCACTTTATCCCGCGATTTCCCCAGTTTTGACGGATTGGGCAGATCAGGTTGCGCGAGCGATTTCAATTAACGCGTCTAGCAGAGTGCCCCGCCGCTGCGCATCGTTGCCAAGTGCCGGCTCGAACAGGGCGGCATCGGCGATTATCAACGCCCCGCCCCTGCCGATCCGGCATTGCGCCGCGATGCCTCCAGCGAGAATGCGGCACTTCCCCGGGGCTCCGGCCAAAGCCAGCGCGCCGGGCAGGTTTACCGGCAAGTTCCCGCCAGCCACAGCGATGTCGCGCTGACCAGCCGGCTGCGCATCGTCGAATTCCAGGCGCAGTCCCCAGCGCGCGAGAATGGGCGAGAGCAGCACCACGTCCTGCGGCCGCCGCTTGTCCCCCAGGGAGAAGCGCGAATCGCTGGTCAGCATCGGGTCGGCGAACAGCAGCACCCGCCCGCCTCGCCGCACCCAATCGTCCAGCGCGACATTTTCGGATGGCGAGAGCGCCCGCGGCTGCGCCATTACCAGCAGGGCGAGCCCGGCGAGCGGTGGCGGATCGGCGGAGAGCGTGTTCAGCGCGCGGACTTCACCCTCGTTCTGCAACGCCGGCATGGCCCAATGCACCTGCGCGCCGCCGTGCAGGAGCCCGCGGATGTCGTCCGCCTCCTGCCACAGTATCGGCAGCGTGGTGAACAGGCCGATCGGCCCCGCCTGCGCGGTGCCGGCCCGTTGCTCACCTGCGCCCTTGCCGGATGAACAGCCCGCAGCAGCGAGAGCTGCGGCCAGCACCAACCCAAGCCAGCGGCTAACGGTTCGACCTGTCGGCGCTGGCGGTGGCACTGCTGGTGGCGGCGGGCGCGACACCGATGTCGGCAAGCGGATCGTTTTCAGTAGCGATTTGGCCACCAGTTGCGGACGCTTCGGAATTCGGTCTGGCCAGCGCGTCATTCATCCGCGCCCGGTTCATGATGATGTTGGCGAGGCCGACCAGCAGCAGCATCGCCGCCAGCCCTGAAAACCCGATCTGCAGGCGATGCACAGCGTGAGCGCGCATCTCCCGCGGAGTGGGGGGCGCGTAGTGCTGGGGTGCGGCGACCGACTGCACCAACTGTGGCTGTCTTGTTTGAGCCATCGCGGCGACGGTAACCTATTCCTCCAGCCAAGGGAAGACCGGCAAACCTTTCTCGCGCAGCCATGCCGGATTGTAGAGCGAGGACAGGTAACGGAAGCCTGTGTCACACAAGATGGTCGCGATCCGCTTGCCGTGGCCAAGCTGCTTGCCGAGCGCCACCGCACCCGCAACATTGATGCCCGACGACAGCCCCAGGCATAGCCCCTCCTCGGCCAGCAGCCGGCCAACCCATTCGATACCTTCCGCGTCGGAAATGCGGAACTGTGTGTCGATCGGCGCACCTTCGAGGTTGGCGGTAATGCGCCCCTGGCCGATGCCCTCGGCATAGGAGGTGCCTTCCGCCTTGAGCTCGCCGTTGGCATAGTAATTGAACAGCGCCGCGCCATGCGGATCGGCGAGCGCGATCGTCACGTCCTCGTTCAGCGCCTTGAGCGCCATGCCGACCCCGGCAATCGTTCCGCCGGTGCCCGCCGCGCAAATGAAACCGTCGATGCGGCCTTCCATCTGCTCCCAGATTTCCGGCGCAGTCGATTCGATATGCGCCTTGCGGTTGGCGATATTGTCGAACTGGTTGGCCCAGATCGCGCCCTTGGTCTCTTCAGCCAGCCGCCGCGAGGTGTGGACGAAATGGCCGGGATTGGAAAAGGGCGCCGCCGGTACCAGGACCAGCTCGGCCCGCAGCGCCCGCAGCGTGTCCATCTTCTCGCGCGACTGGGTTTCGGGCATTACGACAATGGTCTTGTAGCCCAGCGCATTGGCGACCAGCGCCAGGCCGATGCCGGTATTGCCGGCAGTGCCCTCGACAATCGTGCCGCCGGGCTTGAGCGTACCCCTGGCCTCGGCATCGCGGACGATCCACAGCGCCGCCCGGTCCTTCACCGACGCGCCAGGATTGGCGAATTCGCACTTACCCCAGATCTCGCAGCCGGCCGCCTCACTCGGCCCTTTGAGGAAGACGAGCGGCGTGTTGCCGATAAGGTCGAGCGTGCTGGCTTGCGCGGGGCTTGCAGTCATGGGTGGCAGACCTAGGCCGCAGACCGATCAGGATCAATCCTCTTGGGCGATTGTCACCTTGAGGCCCTCGAGCGCGTCGGTGATCGGAATCTGGCAGGACAGCCGCGAATATTCATTGCGGTGATCGGAACTGTCGAGCAGATCGTTCTCGTCCTCGCTCACTTTGGGCATCTTGTCCCAGAAGGACGGATCGATATGGACGTGGCAGGTTGCGCAGCTGCAGCAGCCGCCGCACAGCGCCAGGAGTTCGTCGAACCCGTTGTCACGGATGGTTTCCATGAGCGTGCGGCCGACAGTCGCCGCGACGCTTGATTCCTCCCCGGACTGGTTGACAACAGTGATGTTCGGCATGGAATTCTCATCCTTTGATGATGAGCCTTGTTGGCGCATTGGCCGGGCTGCTACTGGCAAGCCCGAAAATTTGCAAGATCAAGCTGGGACAAGCACGCGATGGGTTTGAGCACCGAAGCACTGCGCAAGGGGCTCGACGAAATCGCGGCGCGCGAGCCGGCAATGGCGCGGGCGCTTGCGCTGGCCGGGTATCCCGAAACACGCATCCGCGATCCCGGCTATGCGACTCTGATGCGCACCATTGTCGGCCAGCAGGTCAGCGTCGCAGCCGCCGCCTCGATGTGGCGCAAGCTGGAGGCCTTTCTCGGGCCGGAGCTGCCCCCTGCCCGGCTACTCGCTGCTGAATTCGACGCGCTGCGCGCCTGCGGCTTGTCGCGCCAGAAACAGGGCTACCTGCGCAGCCTGTGCGAGCTGGTCGAAGCCGGGCTCGACTTCACCGCCCTGCCGGCAGACGACGAAGCGGCCATCGCCGAACTCACCCGGATCAAGGGCATCGGCCGCTGGTCGGCGGAAATTTACCTGCTGTTCGCCGAAGGGCGCGGCGACATCTGGCCAGCGGGCGACCTGGCGGTGCAGGCGGGATTGCAGAAATTGCTCGGCCTGGCTGAGCGGCCAAACGAGAAAGCAACGCGCGAACTGGGGGAAAGCTGGCGACCGCACCGGGGCGCGGCGGCGATTTTCACCTGGCATTGCTACAACAACCCGGCGCTTTAGGGAGGACCGCCCGAAGCGCTTGCGGTTCACCGCGCCAGCAGAAAAATCGCATGCTCCGCGCGGAAATTCGCCCCCGCCGCGCCGATCTCGTTGTCGCCTGAGAGGAACCAGGCCTGCTCCACCGTAATTCCCCGTTCGCGCACCAGATCGCGGAAATCGGCGACCGTCAGATGGTGGATGTTGGGCGTTTCGTACCAGGCGACCGGCAGCAGCCGCGTCACCGGCATCCGCCCGCCCGTCAGCAGCGACAGCCGCACGCGCCAGTGAGCGAAATTTGGAAAGCTGACGACCGCATGCCGCCCGATCCGCAGCAATTCCTCCAGCGCCTGGTCGGGACGCATCATCGTCTGCAGGGTTTCGCTCAGGATCGCGTAATCGAACGACTTGTCGGGATAAAAGGCTAGGTCGGCGTCGGCATCGCCCTGGATCACCGACAGGCCCTTGGCGACACAGGCGGCAACATCGCCGCCGTCGATCTCCATGCCGCGGGCGTCACAACCGCGCCGGTCGCGGAGCGCCTCGAGCAAGGCCCCGTCGCCGCAGCCGATGTCGAGCACACGGGAGCCCGGCGCGACATGCGCGGCGATCAGCGCGAGGTCGGAGCGCAGCTGGCTCACTGGCCGAGAAAACCGGTCACGACCCGGTCGAGCGCCGGCACGTCGAGCAGGAAACTGTCATGGCCGAAGGGGGCCGACAGTTCGACGAAGCTGACCGGTGCGCCGGCGGCGTTGAGCGCATGGGCGAGACCCCGCGACAGCTCGGTCGGGTAGAGCCAGTCGGAATCGAAGCTGACGACGCAGAAGCGCGCCCTGGTTTGCGCGAAGGCATCCGCCAGCCGGCCACCGTGCTCCTCGGCGAGGTCGAAATAGCTCATCGCGCGGGTAATATAGAGGTAGGAGTTGGCGTCGAACCGCTCGGTGAAGGTCAGCCCCTGGTGGCGCAGATAGCTTTCGATCTGGAAATCGGCGTCGAAACCGAAGGTCTTGGCTTCACGGTTCTGCAGGCGACGGCCGAATTTCTCGGTCAGGCTGGCCTCGGAGAGGTATGTGATATGCGCCGCCATTCGCGCCACGCCGAGGCCTGCGGCGGGGGTTTTGCCGGTGCCGTAATAGTTGCCGCCCTGCCAGTCCGGGTCGGCCATCACCGCTTGGCGGCCGACTTCCTGGAAGGCGATATTCTGCGCCGGCATGGTCGCGGTGGCGCCGATCGCCAGCACGCGGCTTGCAATCTCTGGCCAGTTGGCCGCGAGGCTGAGCCCCTGCATCCCGCCCATCGAACCGCCGACGACTGCGTATAACTTTGCGATCCCCAGCGCTTCGAGCAGCGCCACCTGCGCGCGCACCATGTCGCGGATGGTGATCACCGGGAAGCGCATCGCCCATGGCTGGCCGTCGGGGCCGGGCGAGGACGGCCCGGTCGAGCCCATGCAGCCGCCCAGCACATTGGCGCAGATAACGTAGAACCGATTGGTATCGACTGGCTTGCCGGGGCCGACCAGACGATCCCACCAGCCCGGTTTTCCGGTGATCGGATGCGGACTGGCGAGATACTGGTCTCCGCTGGTGGCGTGGCAGACGAGAATGGCGTTGTCGCGCGCCGACGAGAGCGTTCCATAGGCCTCATAAGCAATCCGTACGCCGGCCAGCTGCTGGCCGCCATCGAGCGGCAGCGGCGCGGGTAGTTCCAGCAACTGGCTGGTGGTCAAGCTGGTGGCGGTGGCCATGGTGGCTGCGGATTGGGGGAGGGCCGAGCCTGTGTCAATTCCTCCACCTGCCGGGACGAAGGGCTGTCAATAGAGCGCAACACTGCTATGCGCACCCGCGCTATGGCCCTCGCTCCCGCCCCCAAGCCCTGGATCGCCGCGATCCATGCCTATGTCCCCGGCAAATCCGCCGGAGACTTCGGACTTAAGCACGGTCGGCCGCTGACCAAGCTGTCGGCCAACGAGAACCCGCTCGGCACCAGCCCCTTGGCGCTGGCAGCCAAGGATGCGGCGACTGCGAACCCGTCGCGCTACCCCGATCCCGACTGCAAGGCGCTGCGCGCCGCGATCGGGGCGCTGCATGGCATCGACCTGGCGCTGATCGTCTGCGGCACCGGCTCGGACGAATTGCTGCACCTCGCCGCCCAGGGCTACGCCGGGCCGGGCGACGAGGTGATTTATGTGCATTACGGCTTTGCGGTCTACGATATCGCCGCGCGGCGCTGCGGCGCAAGCCCGGTGGTCGCGCCCGACACCGATTATGGCACCGATGTCGATGCCCTGCTGGCTCTCGTCACGCCGCGAACCCGCGTCGTCTTCATCGCCAACCCCAACAACCCGACCGGCAGCTACATCGGCGCTGGCGAACTGGCGCGGCTGCACGCCGCCCTGCCACCCGATGTGCTGCTGGTGATCGACCAGGCTTACGGCGAATATGTCGCAGCCGATGACGAGGATGGGGGCCTGGCGCTCGCCCGGGCGCAGGACAATGTGCTGGTCACCCGCACCTTTTCGAAGATTTACGGCCTTGCGGGCGAACGTATCGGCTGGGGCACCGGCGCGCGCGGCATCATCGATACGCTCAACCGCATTCGCGGCCCGTTCAATGTTTCGGGCACTGGTCAGGCGATGGCGCTGGCGGCGCTTGCCGATCAGGAGTTCGTCGAGACCTCCCGCCGCCACAATGCCGCCGAGCGCGCCCGCTTCGCCGCCGCGCTGGGAGCGCTGGGCAATCACGGCCTCCGGGCCCTGCCCAGCAAGGCCAATTTTGTGCTGATCCTGTTTGAGGGCGCGCTGAGCGCCGAGGCGGCCTTCGAGGGGCTGATGGAGCGCGGTTACATCACCCGCTGGCTCCCCAACCAGGGCCTGCCGCACGGGCTTCGCATCACCATCGGCACGGCCGAGCAAATGGACGCGATTGCCCTGGCCCTGCGCGAAATGGCGGAGGCCGGGGAATGACCTTCCAGCGGATCGCCATCATCGGCCTCGGCCTGCTGGGCGGCTCGATCGGACTGGCGGTGCGCGAATATCTGCCCGGCGCGGCGACCACCGGCTATGACCTCGATCCGGCGACGCGAAAGCGTGCCGGCGAACGCGCCCTTACCGATACAATCTGCGAAACCGCCGGCGAAGCGGTGCGCGCGGCCGATCTGGTGATCTTCTGCGTGCCCCCCGGCGCGATGGGCGAGGCGGCGAAGGAGATCGCCGATGCACTGCCCGCAGGCGCGCTGGTCAGCGATGTTGGCTCGTGCAAGCAATCGATAGCGCAGGCGCTCAGCGCGGCGCTGCCGGGCCATGCGATCATCCCCGCCCATCCGGTGGCGGGAACCGAGAACAGCGGCCCGGACGCCGGCTTTGCCGCGCTGTTCCACAACCGCTGGTGCATCCTCACCCCGCCGGCCAATGCCGATCCGGCCTTGCTCGTGCAGCTGACGCAATTCTGGCAGGCGCTTGGCGCCAATGTCGAGGTGATGGATGCCGGGCACCATGACCTGGTGCTTGCCGTTACCAGCCATCTGCCCCATCTGATCGCCTATACAATCGTCGGCACCGCCTCGGACCTCGAGGACGTGACCCAAAGCGAAGTGATCAAATATTCCGCCGGGGGTTTTCGCGATTTCACCCGCATCGCATCCTCCGACCCGACGATGTGGCGCGACGTGTTCCTGTCGAACAAGGAAGCGGTGCTCGAAATGCTGCAACGCTTTACCGAGGATCTGACGGCGCTGCAGCGTGCGATCCGCGTCGGCGACGGCGACGCGCTGTTCGGCCATTTCGCCCGCACCCGCGCGGTCCGCCGCTCGATCATCGCCGAAGGGCAGGATGACGCCCGGCCCGACTTCGGGCGCAGCGATCACGGCCAAGATTAGGTCGAGACGTCCCCGCCCCTTGCGGGAGGGGCGTTACGCTTCACAGCTCCGCCGCCTTCATCCCGACCAGCGGCGTCACCGGTTCATGCGCCGCCATCCGGGCGAGCAGCAGGCCGAGTTCGTGTTCGGCCATGATGATTCCCCGATGCGCCGGGCGGACGAAGCCGGTTTCAGCCATGTGCCGGTTGAAGGCGAGCAGATGGTCGAAGAAGCCGAAGGCGTTGAGCAATCCGACCGGCTTGGCGTGATAGCCGAGCTGTGCCCAGCTGACCGCTTCCCAAAGCTCGTCCATGGTGCCGACGCCGCCAGGCAGGGTCAGGAAGCCATCCGATAGGTCGGTGAAGGCGAGCTTGCGTTCGTGCATGCCAGCAACGACGCGCAGTTCGGTGCAATCGGGATTGGCAAGTTCGGCGTCAGCCAGCCGCTCAGGGATTACGCCGATCACCTCGCCGCCTGCCGCCAGCGCCGCGCCGGCTACCGCGCCCATCAACCCCGCCCTTCCGCCGCCATAGACCAGGCCGATGCCGCGCCGTGCGAGCTCGTCGCCGACCTCGCGCGCCAGTTCGACATAGCGCGGGTCCGCAGGGGCCGCCGAGCCGCAGTAGACCGCCAGCCGCTTCATGGCCGCCCTTCGCGCAGATCGGTGAGCATTGACCTGGCAACCGCCTTGGCGCTGGCGATCGCGCCCGGAATTCCTCCGCCCGGCTGGGTACCGGCACCTGCAAGGTAGAAGTTGCGGATTTTGGCGTCGCGGCCCGGCAGCTGACGCCACAGGCCCCGGGCCAGTCCCCCCTGGAGGCCGAAGGCGCTGCCTGCCCAGGCGTTGAGGTCTAGCGCGAAATCGCGCGGCGCGTAGTGAAAGCTGGTAACAATCCGGTCGCCCAAATCGGGGATCAGGCGCCGGCCTACCTCATCAAGGATACGCTTCTCGATCAGCGGCCCGGCCTGGTCCCAGTCGATCGGCAACTTGCTTTGATTGGCGACCGGTATCAGCGCGCGGAAGGTGCTTTTGCCGGGAGGCGCCAGCGATGGATCGGTTACCGAAGGGTGGAGCAGAAAGATCAGCATGTCGCGCGGCAATACCCCGTGATCGAAAATGTCGTCGAGCAGTCCCTCATAGCGCGGGCCGAACAGCACCGTTTCGTGCGGAATCCCGGGCCAGCTTCCTTCGAGCCCGAAATAGACCGCGAAGCAACTCGGCGAAGAATGCTGGCGCATGAGCCGGCCGAGCCGGCGCGCCATTTCTCCGCCCCGCATACAGTCGGCCAGCAAATCGCGATAGGCATGTACCACATCGGCACTGCTGGCGACGGCATCGAAGCGCTGCTGCCAGCCGCTGACACATTCGACTTCGCTCGCCCGGTCACCCAGCGTGTGAATATGCAGCACCGGATCGTGCAGCAGCAGCGTGCCGCCCACCCGCTCGAACTGCCGAGCCATGGCGCGGGCGAGGCCGTTCATGCCGCCCTTGGGCCACCACGCCCCGCGGTCGAGCTCGAACTTATGACCGAGCGCATGATAGACGCTGGCGGTCAGCGGATTGGCGCCGGTCATCAGCGCCTGGACCGTGAATGCTTCGCGCAGCTTCTCGCTTTTGACGAATCGCGAGACCGAGCCATAGGCCGAACGCCAAGCCTGGTAGCGCAGGAACACCGGCACCGCCCTCGCCAGACTGGACAGGTCGCGCGGCGGCGAGGCCAGCAGCCGGGCCGTGCCCTCCTGCAGGGCATTGGCGGACCACCGCAAAAATTCCTCGTAGCCGGCGGCATCTTCGGGCGCGATCCGGGCAATCTCGCGGCGCATCGCATCCGCATCGCCGGTGAGGTCCAGCGTGGTTCCGTCGATCCAGGCCAGCCGGCGGAACCGCTCGACCCGCAGCAGTTCGATATCGTCCGCCATGTCATGGCCCGACAGCTGCCAGAGATCGACGAGGCCGGCGGGATTGCCGATGCTGGCGGGTCCGCCATCGAAGCTGAAGCCCTCGCGGTCCCAGCCGTAAGCCTGACCGCCCGGCCGGTCGCGCGCCTCGATAAGCGTCGTCTCGACGCCCGAGGATTGCAGCCGGATGGCCAGCGCCAATCCGCCAATGCCGGCGCCGATGACGCAGGCCCGCGTCAAGCGCGGCCCATTGGCGGGAGATCAACTGCGGTGGCGGTTCCCTGCATTGGCATGGGGTTTAGGCGCAAGCACCGCTTGCCGCAACGCCTGAGCTTGGCAGCGGCCGGCGCTTGCGCCATGACCTGCGCCGATGCCGGACTTCGCTATCGCCCCAGCCACTCTCGCCGACGCCGCCCAGGTGGCCGCGATCTATGCGCATCACGTGTGGCACGGCACCGCCACCTTCGAAATCGTACCGCCCGGCGAAGCCGAAATCGCCGCGCGGATGGCCAATGTGCTGGGCTCCGGCTGGCCGTGGCTGGTAGCGCGGGACGAGAATGGTGAGGTACTCGGCTTTGCCTATGCCACACAATACCGCGAGCGCGCCGCCTACCGCCATGCCTGCGAGAATAGCGTTTATCTGCGCGACGACCAGCGCGGACGCGGGATCGGCGCGGCGCTGCTCGCCGCGCTCATCGCCGCTGCCAGTGCCTGCGGCTTTCGCCAGATGATCGCCGGAATCGCCAGGTCCGAGCCGGCCTCGATCGCACTGCATGCCAAAGCGGGTTTCAGCGAAGTCGGCCGGCTGCGCAATGTCGGACGCAAGCACGGCCAGTGGCTCGACGTCATCTACATGCAGCGCAGTCTGGGCGCCGGTGACAGCGTGCCGCCCGCGGAGGAACTCGCTTGAACAGCCTGCTCCCGCACCGCCGCGCGCTGATTCTCGCTCTGCTCCTATGGGGGTACGCCGGCTTCATGCTGTTCGCCATGCAGCGCCCGGCGATCTGTCCCTGCGGCTCGGTCAAGCTGTGGTGGGGCGTGGTGCAATCGAGCGAGAACAGCCAGCACCTCGCTGACTGGTACAGCTTCAGCCACATCATCCACGGGCTGCTGTTCTACGCCGGCGCGCATCTGCTCTGGCGGCGCTGGCAGCTGTTCGACGGCGCGCCCACCCGCTGGGCACTGCCGATCGCGGTCGCCATCGAGGCAAGCTGGGAGCTGCTGGAAAATTCGCCGATGATCATCGAACGCTACCGCGCGGTGACGCTAAGCTGGGGCTATGCGGGCGACAGCATCCTCAACTCCATGGCCGACATCGGCTGGATGGCGCTGGGTTTCTGGATCGCCAGCCGGCTGCCGGTGTGGGCGAGCATAGCGCTGGCGCTTGCGTTCGAGCTGTTCACCCTCGCGCTGATCCGCGACAATCTGACGCTCAACGTGCTGATGCTGGTCTCCCCCATCGACGCAATACGGCAATGGCAGGCGCTAGGGTGAAGGCCGCGAGGGAACCAGACAACGTTTGCTCGATTACGGCACTGTTACAATTCGGTAATGCATCCGTCGCTATCGGGGTTCATAGTCCCATATTGTGCAGCTTTCTACCGACGCCGTTTTTAAGGAGCGATTGCATTGACGAGACAGCGATTGCGATCCTTGATCCTGTTATTGCCAGCGGCCTGTTTCGCCCTTCCCGCCGCCGCGCAGGAAGTTCCGCAGATCGCAGCCGCACCAAGCGTATTCGACGGCGATTTTCTGATTGTCGGCGCCGGTCCGGTAGTCGCCCCCAGTTATGAAGGTTCGGACAACCTCTCGATCATTCCCGCTGCAGGGATCGCCGGGCGGCTCGGCGGCATCGGGATCAGTGCGCGCGCCGGCGGCATCGCCCTCGATGTGATCCCGGATTCGGATAGTCGTGTCGGCATCGCGCTAGGGCCCGTGGTCCGTTATCGCTCCAACCGGACCGGCAATCCTCGCGACCCGGTAGTGGCCCGGCTGGGCAAACTGAAGGGCGTAATCGAGGCGGGAGCCAATGTCGGCATCGCGGTGAAGCATGTGCTCAACGGATACGATTCGCTTAGCGCCAGTGTCGATTTGCGCTGGGACGTGTCCGGCAGGGGCAGCGGTTACATCATCTCGCCAGGGATCAGCTATCTTACGCCGCTGAGCAAGGCGCAGGTGGCGGGCGCGGCTGTCTCGGCCAATTTCATCGACAGCCGTTACGCCCGCTACAATTTCTCGGTTACGCCCGCCGGCGCCGCCGCCAGCGGCCTGCCGGCCTATGACGCACATGGCGGATTCAAGGACTGGAGCGTCGGCGTGTTCACCGCGCGCGACTTTAACGGGAGTTTCCTCGACGGCGGCTTCTCGGCAGCGGTAGGCGGCATGTATTCGCGCCTCTATGGCAGCGCCGCCGAAAGCCCGATAACCGCAGAACGCGGCAGGCGCAGCCAGTGGCTGTTTGGCGGCGGGCTGGCCTATATCTTCTGATCAGCCGCAAGCGCCGCGCGCACTGCCTGGCGCAGCACCGGCAGCACTTCGGCCTCGAACCACGGATGCTTCGCCATCCACAGCCGGCTGCGCCAGGCCGGATGCGGCAGCGGGAACAGGCCGGGCGGCGCCTCGCGATAGCGTCGCACGGCCTCGGTCATTGAAGTGCCTCGCAGGCGCGGCAGATAGCGCGCCTGCGCGTAGCGGCCGACCAGCAGCGTCAGCCTGACCGCGGGCAATTGGGCCAGCAACCGCTCATGCCACCGCGGCGCGCATTCCACCCGCGGCGGCAAGTCGCCCCCCACGCCCTTGCCCGGATAACAGAATCCCGACGGCATCTGCGCCACTTGGCTTGGATCGTAGAACGTCCGCCGGTCGAGCCCGGTCCACTCCCGCAGCCGGTCGCCGCTGTCATCGTCCCACGCCGCGCCCGAGGCATGCACCCGGCTCCCCGGTGCCTGCCCAATAATCAGGATGCGCGCGCCGCTTCCAGCCGCGACGATGGGGCGCGGCTCGTGCGGCAGGCTTTCCGCGCAAAAGCGGCAGGCGCGAATTTCGCCAAGCAGGGCGGCGAGGGCAGCGTCCGACATACTGGACGAGATGGTCCTGAACGGCTAGTTTGACAACATCCCCGGGGAGTCGTGTGACTGAGAGGGGCTGGTAACGCAGCCCGACCCGTCGAACCTGAACCCGTTAGCACGGGCGGAGGGAGGGTTGCCCGCCAGCGCTCCCCTTTCCGCCCCGTAAGGACCGCGCATCATGGCCGACATCAATTCCCGCCT
>JANMCD010000245.1:0-1743 GCA_031360905.1 Novosphingobium sp. | reverse complement strand
TGAGGCGGTAGCGGGTGGTATTTTGCGCCGCCGCCGCCTCGTGCTCGGCTTCCTGCCGGTCGGCTTCCGCTTGCTGGGCAGTTTGCAGCGCTTCCCAGGCGGCGCGCACCGGCGCGCTCATGCTGTCGAGCTGGCGCTGGCGCATCTGGCCGAGGCGGGCGTCGAGGCTGGCCAGGACGGTGTCACTGTCGGCCTCGCCGCGCTGGTCCTGCTCGGCCTCCCATTCCTTGCGCCAGTCGCGTTTCATCCGTTCGAGCTGGCCGCGGGTGGCGGCGTCGGCGTTTTGATAGGAGTCGGCGGTGAAGCGCTTGGGGGCGCGGTTGCGCAGCATGAACATAAGCAGCGCGTCGTTATAGACGCGGCGGCGGCCGATCACCTTGCCGTAGCAATAGATCGGCACCTCGACGCCGTGGAGGGCGCGGTCCATCGCGACGTCCTCCAGCCGCTGGACGCCGAGCGCGAGGGCACCTTCCCAGGCGGCGCGGAATTCCGCCGCCTCGGGGTGGCAGCGCAGATGGTAGGCGCCCTCGGGGGTCATGTTGACCGCGTGGGCGGCGGCGCGGACGCTGCCGAGATCGGCCAGCGCGGCGATGAAGCGCGTCTGGCGGTCGGGCGTCCAGCCGTCGTGGCGCTGGTAGTGGCGGGGGACGGGGGTGAAGCCGAGTGCTTCGACAGGCTCAGCATGAGCGGATTTTGTGGTGGCGGGGCGTGACTGGTCGATCATGGGCTCTGTCTCGCAGCTGGACGGGGGGGCGGGCGCTTCTGCCGCAACCGGGGGTGCGTAGGAAAGCGCGCACGGCGGCAAATTATGCGCCGAGGGCAAATCCCGCTGTTCAATTCGGCAAACCGCCATAGTGAGGGAGCGATGAACACTGCCCCGCCGTCCATTGCCGCGAACCGCCTGGTCATCCGCCAGCCCGATGACTGGCACGTCCATCTGCGCGATGGAGCCATGCTGGCCGATGTCGTGGGCCACACCGCCCGCCAGTTCGCCCGCGCTATCGTCATGCCCAACCTTTCGCCGCCGATGGCGACGACCGGCGCGGTGGCGGAGTATCGGGCGCGAATCATGGCGGCACTGCCCAGGGCAAGCAGCTTCACCCCGCTGATGACGCTCTACCTCACCGACGCGACCGACCCGGACGATCTCGCCGCCGGCTTCGCGCTCGGCGTGCTGACCGCCGCCAAGCTCTACCCCGCCCATGCGACGACCAATTCCGCAGCTGGCGTGAGCGATATCCGGGCGATCTATCCGGTGCTGGAGCGCATGCAGGAGGTGGGCATGCCGCTGCTGGTTCACGGCGAGGTGACCGATCCGGCAGTCGACATCTTCGACCGTGAGGCAGTGTTCATCGAGCGGGTGATGATGCCCACGTTGCGCGACTTCCCGGCCCTGCGCGTGGTGTTCGAACACATCACCACCAGTGAGGCCGCCGCCTTCGTCGAGGCTTCGGGCGACAATGTCGCGGCGACGATCACCCCGCACCATCTCCAGATCAACCGCAATGCGATTTTCGCCGGCGGCATCCGCCCGCACGCCTATTGCCTGCCGATCGCCAAGCGCGAGGTGCACCGGCTGGCGCTGCGCAAGGCGGCGACCTCGGGCTCGCCCAAATTCTTCCTCGGTACTGATTCGGCGCCGCACGAGATAAGCGCCAAGGAATCCGCCTGCGGCTGCGCCGGCATCTTCAACGCCCCGCATGCGCTCGAAGCCTATGCCATGGTGTTCGATGAGCAAGGCGC
>JANMCD010000232.1:0-16769 GCA_031360905.1 Novosphingobium sp. | reverse complement strand
GTCCAGCTGATCGAGGCGGCAACCGACCCGCTAGCCATATCCGCCGCACTCGCGCGGATCGCCGAGGCGGCCATCGCGGTGCTGGCCGATGCGGCGATAACCGAGTTCCAGCTCAAGCACGGGCGCATCGCCGGCTCGGAGCTGGTGATCCTGGGCCTCGGCCGGATGGGCGGCGCAGCCCTCACCCATGCCTCGGACCTCGATCTGGTATTCCTGTTCACCGGCGAGCATGGTGCGGAATCGGACGGGGCGCGGCCGCTGGGGGCCACGCTTTACTACAACCGCCTGGCCCAGCGCATCACCGCCGCATTGAGCGTGCCGACGGCGGAAGGCGCGCTATACGAGGTCGATACGCGGCTGCGGCCTTCGGGCGAACAAGGACCGCTGGCAGTCAGTTTCGCCAGCTTTGCGCGGTATCAAAAGGAACAGGCCTGGACCTGGGAGCATATGGCGCTCACCCGCGCGCGGCCGCTCTATGGCTCGAACGCAGCGCGCAGGACGCTGGCGGAGATTATCGCTGGCGTGCTCATCCAGCCGCGCGATGCTGAAAAGCTGCGCGCCGATGTGCTGGAAATGCGCGCCACCATGGCCCGGCACAAGCCGCCCAAGGGTCCGCTCGACGTCAAGCTGGCGCGCGGCGGGTTGGTCGATCTCGAATTCCTCACCCATTTTCTGCAATTGCGCGAGGGGAGCAACGTTCCGGACGCGCTGACGCCGCATCTGGGCGAGGCAGTGCGCGCTCTCGCCAAGGCCGGATTGCTGCCGCCCGCGCTCGGCGAGGCGCACGACACGCTCACCCGGCTGCTGGTGGCGATGCGCCTGCTCGCCCCCGATGCCCAGGAGCCGCCGCCTGCTGCCTGCGACGCGCTTGCCAGGGCCTGCTGCAACCATGATCGGGATACTATGCTAGGAGTGCAGGCCTTGGCGCGGGCGAATGTCGCGGCTGCCTGGCAGGCATTGTTCGGCGAGCAACTGGAGGTTTAGACGATGAGCACGTTCCCCGGCGTCGGTGATCCGGTGCCCGATATCGCCATGCAAACGCCCGGTGGCGGCAGCGTGCGGGCATCCGATTTCCAGGGCGGGAAGCTTGTGCTGTTCTTCTATCCCAAGGACGACACGCCCGGCTGCACGACTGAAAACAAGGACTTTTCCGCCCTCGCCGGAGAGTTCGCCAAGGCCGGGGCGGCGGTGCTTGGCGTGAGCAAGGACCCGCCGGCCCGGCACGAGAAGTTCATCGCCAAATATGCTCTGGAAACGCCCCTGGCGAGCGATGCGCCGGAGGCCGGGCTGTCCGACGCGTTGGGTATCTGGACCGAGAAACAGAACTACGGGCGGACCTACACGGGGATGGTGCGTACAACCTATCTTGTTGGCGGCGATGGAAAAATCGCGCGTATCTGGAACAAGGTCAGGGTGAAGGGCCACGCCGAGGATGTTCTGGCTGCGGCCCGTGCACTTTGAGCAGTGCCGCATTGATCAAGACGGCGCGGGCTGTTGCGCGCGATTGGCGGTCGTTAAAACGCGTGCCCCAGTGACACTGTAAGGCGATAGCTGTTCTCGGGGTGCGAGGCTCGGATGCGCTGCCAAACGGGCAGGCCGACGGCCGCCGCAATGGAAAATCCGCTGGCCGAGTTGTACCTTGCGCCAGGGGTCAGCCAGACCGACTTGCCGCCGCTCGCGTCGTCGATCACTCCGTTCACTTTCTGACGTCCTTCCCACTCGCCGGTAAGTTCAGCGAATGCATCTAGTGACTGGTTGTGGTGCGTAACGGCGTGTTCATGTCCGCTGTGTTGGTGATGCTCGCCGCCCCCGTCATGATGTCCGTCGGGCAGGCCAAAGCGATACGACAGCGCGAAACCGCCTTGCGCCTGGTCGCCAAGCCGTGTGTTCTGCGCGCCCTTCCCGGAGAATTGGTATAGGGCGCTCATGCTCAGCTGGAGCGGTCCCAATTTCCTCCCGGCCGAAGCGCCAAGGATCGGGTTCCAGCTTCCTGTGCCGGGCTGATGCTCTGTTTCGAACCTCTCGCCTGCCAAGTCGTGCTGGTGAGTGCTCCCCGTGGGGGCCTTGATGCCAGCGATCAGGGCGAAGCCTCCGCTCTCGCTCTCCGTTACGCGATACTTGGCGAAGATGCTCAAATCGCCAATGCCGGCGACGTCCCCAAGCTTCACGACGTTGTTCACGGAAGTTCCGTTGAGGTGCGAGTGTTCGCCTTCGCGCAAGTTGTCGCGGCGGACGTAAGGCAGCTCGGCGGAGACAGTCAGCTGGTCAGTGATGCCGTAGGCCAGCGCCACGGATGCGTTAAGGCTGTAGTCGGTGTTGTGAGCATGGATATGGTGACCAGCGAGCGCCGCCAGCTCGGCATCGGATCGCTGCTTTGGCCGGGCGTAAGTCAGTCGAAAGGCCGCCGCCGCCGCGCCTGCATCGAGGGTGCCCGGATCAACCACGGTGACGCCGCCGCCCGACACAACGCCGCTGGGTCCAGAGTGGTCTGCAAATGCGGGAGTGGAGATGAAGGCTAGGCCGAGAAGCGGGAGAACTGAGCGCATGGTCGGCCCTATGCAGATTGAGATGTTTGTTTGCAACGGGTCGGAAGGCGTCTCGATTTAAACGCCGCTCGCCTTGGAGAGACTGCGGGCTGCGGGCGACTTTTCCGGCGAGCGGTTGTTGCAACGAATCCTTGACGATGAATTCGGAATGTCGGCTTCGGTACGAAGCACTTCATCGCAATGGCGGAAATGCGCGGCGAATCGCCTGAATCACTTTGGAAAGTCTTGGTCAAACGGAACTTTCGCAGCACCCTGAAGGCTCCATTCAACGACTCGGCGCGCCTTGCAGCCGGTCTATCGCGGAGTTTCAACGGTAGTGTTGCCTTGTAAAGACACGTTCCGTTATGCCGAATTCAAGAGACGGCGGGGGGTTCCGACCATCTCCAAAATTATTTGCGGGCGTTTCGGGCGCTCTGAAATTCGATGTCGAGCGGCCAATCGGCTGTGATTGGTACGCTAAACACGAGGTGGTTTGAGTGGTAGTTTTTGGAATTCTCGTAAAGATGCGCTCGGTTGGCGGTGTGTTCGCTGCGGCCGCCGCGCTGTTCGGCTCACACCCTGCCCTCGCCAACAGCAGCAATTCCGCCGATATCGCCGCTCCGCTTCGGGCCGCGCAAGATTCCAGCCCATCGGCCCTTGGCCATGGCGATGCCGAATTCCGCCGGATGTTCTCCAGCTGGAGCTCGCTCGACAAATCCTCTGGCTATGTCGCACCTGCGGCCGCCCCGGTGTTGGTCTCGGTTGGTGCTTTTGCGCCCAAATCCCTGTTTCGCACCGGTTCGGTTTCGATCCCGTCACGCATGCCGGTCGAAGGCGTTCGCCTGACCAGTGATTACGGTTCGCGCTTCCATCCCGTGCTCGGCGGTCGCCGCCAGCACAACGGCGTCGATCTGGCCGGCGCGACCGGCACCCCGGTTCATGCCACCGCCGATGCCGTCGTCAGCAGGGCCGAATGGTTCAGCAGCTACGGGCTGTTTGTCCAGCTTGAACACGGCGGCGCCATCGAGACCCGCTATGGCCATATGTCGCGGCTGAATGTCTATGCCGGCCAGCAGGTCCGCAAAGGCGACGTCATCGGCTATATCGGCTCGACCGGCCGCTCGACCGGTCCGCATTTGCACTATGAAGTCCGCATTTCCGGCCAGCCCGTCAACCCGGGTCCCTATATGCAGGCTCAGGCATTCGGCGGAACCCTCGCTGCAAACGGCGCCACCTCCGGGCTGATCGCCGCCGCCCGGTAATTGCGCGTCGCAGGCCGAGCGCCTGCCGACGTGCTCCTCTGGCTACCTTGGACTTCGGGCTGCTTCCATTACAGCCCCAGCAATCGCCTGGCGATTGCGCGCACATCGTCGGCCATATCTGGCCGTTCCAGCGCCAGCGCCAGCGTAGCCTCGACGTAACCCGTCTTCGATCCGCAATCGTAGCGCTTGCCGGCAAAGGTCACCGCATGGAACGGTTGCTCGCCGATCATTCGCGCCATCGCGTCGGTCAGCTGGATTTCGCCGCCCGCGCCTTTCTCTTGATTCTCCAGTGTCCGCATGACCTGCGGCTGCAAGATGTAGCGGCCGGAAATAATCAAATTGGACGGCGCATCCTGGCGCTTGGGCTTTTCGACCAAGCCAAGCACTTCGGTCAAAACGCCGTCCTGCCTGCCAGGTGCAATCACGCCGTAGCTTGAGACCTCTTCCTGCGGCACTTCGAGGACGCTGATCAGATTGCCGCCCACATTTTCATAGGCCTCGACCATCTGCTTCATGCAGCCGGGCGAACCGATCATCAACTCATCGGGCAGGAGAATGGCAAAGGGCTCATCGCCAACGATGCCCCGCGCGCACCAGATCGCATGGCCGAGGCCAAGCGGCACTTGCTGGCGAACGGTGACGAGATTGCCCGGCGCAAGCCGCGTCGGCTCGAGGATTTCCAGCGACCTGGCCCGGTCACGCATGGTCGCTTCAAGCTCGAAAGCGATGTCGAAATGATCGACAATCGCGATCTTGCCGCGGCCGGTGACGAAGATCATCTGCTCGATCCCCGCCTCCCGCGCCTCGTCCACCGCATACTGGATCAGCGGCCGGTCGATGATCGGCAGCATTTCCTTGGGGATTGCCTTGGTCGCCGGCAGGAAACGGGTGCCGAGGCCGGCAACCGGGAACACGGCCTTGCGGATGGGTCGGTGCGCAGACATGGCGAAGCCGAATCGCAGGTCGCAATCCGCCCGTCAACCGCGTAGCCGCCGCCATCCGCATTGCTCCGCGCGCGATTCCCGCTAAACCGCTGCGATGGACAAGATTATCATTCAGGGGGGCAAGCGCCTTTCCGGCACCATCCCGATTTCCGGCGCCAAGAACGCCGCGCTCACGCTGCTGCCCTGCGCGCTGCTGACCGACGAGCCGCTGACCCTGCGCAACTTGCCGCGCCTCGCCGATATCGACGGCTTCCAGCACCTGATGAACCAGTTCGGCGTATCCACCACCATCGCCGGCAACCGGCCCGAAGACTTCGGCCGGGTGATGACCCTGGAGGCACCGCGGATCACCAGTGCGGTCGCTCCTTACGAGCTGGTGCGCAAGATGCGCGCCTCGATCCTGGTGCTCGGCCCGATGCTGGCGCGGATGGGCGAGGCGACCGTGTCGCTGCCCGGCGGCTGCGCCATCGGCAACCGGCCGATCGACCTGCACCTCAAGGTGCTCGAAGCGATGGGCGCGCAGATCGAGCTGGCGGCGGGCTATGTCCGCGCGATCGCGCCCGATGGCGGGCTGCCCGGCGGGCGCTACAGCTTCCCGGTGGTCTCGGTCGGCGCGACCGAGAATGCGTTGATGGCGGCGGTGCTGGCGAAGGGCAAATCTACGCTTCACAACGCCGCGCGAGAGCCTGAGATTGTCGATTTGTGCAATCTTCTGGCCGCGATGGGCGCGGAAATCGATGGCATCGGCAGTTCGGATCTAACCATTCACGGCGTGCCCCGGCTGCACGGTGCCACCTACCGCGTGATGTCCGACCGTATCGAGGCGGGCAGCTATGCCTGCGCGGCAGCGATTACCGGCGGCGATGTCATGCTCAAAGGCGCGCGGATCGAGGAAATGGAAGCGACCGTCCAGGCGCTGCGCGACGCCGGTGTGCTGGTCGAGCCGCGACCCGGCGGGGTCTACGTCGCCGCCGACGGCCCCTTGCGCGCCGTCACCCTTTCCACCGCGCCCTATCCGGGCTTCGCCACCGACATGCAGGCCCAGCTGATGGCGCTGCTGTGCCGGGCGAACGGCGCGAGCGTGCTCACCGAGACGATCTTCGAGAACCGCTACATGCACGTGCCCGAACTCAACCGCATGGGCGCGCATATCGAAACCAAGGGGCGCACGGCCATCGTCCACGGCGTCGGCAAGCTTACCGGCGCCGAAGTCATGGCGACCGACCTGCGCGCCTCGATGAGCCTGGTGATTGCCGGGCTGGCGGCGGAAAGCGAGACCCAGGTGCACCGGTTGTATCACCTCGACCGGGGGTATGAGCGGCTGGAGGAGAAGCTGGCGCTGGTCGGGGCGCAGGTAGAGCGGGTGGGGGGGGATTAGGAGTGGATGTCATCGAAAAGTCAGCCAGTTTCTGTATCCCAACCCCCTCTCCAACCTAAACCACCTCGTCCCGCTCCAGCGCGCATTCCTCGCCGCTCTTCATCTCGATTTGAACCGTCGTATGGCCAATCCTGAAGTCATGCGCCAGCTCTTGGGCGAGGTTGTGGAGGAAGGCGTCGCCGGTCCCGCCTGCGGGCATCACCAGATGCGCCGTCAGCGCGGTTTCGGTGGTGCTCATCGGCCAGATGTGGAGATCGTGCACGGCTGTGACGCCGGGCTGCGCCGCCAGCAACGCGCGGACCTTGCCCTCGTCGATCCCTTCGGGCACCGCCAGAAGGCCCATTTTCACGGCGTCGCGCAGCAGGCCCCAGCTGCCCCAGGCAATCACCGCGATGATCGCCAGAGACGTGACCGGGTCGATCCAGCGGGTGCCGGTGAAGACGACCAGCAGTCCCGCCACGACGACGCCCGCCGAGACTACGGCATCGGCCAGCAAATGCTGGAAAGCGGCGCGCAAATTAAGGTCCTGCTTGCGGCCGCGGGCGAACAGGAAAGCGCTGGCGCCGTTGATCACGATGCCGATCGCAGCCACCACGATCATCATCTCCCCCGCGACTGGCGCGGGATCGGCGAGGCGGCGGATCGTCTCGATCAGGATCGCGCCCAGCGCGACGAACAGCAGCGCGGCGTTGGCGATAGCGACCAGGATCGACGAGCTTTTGAGGCCATAGGTGAAGCGCGCCGACGGCGGCCGCGCCGCCAGCACACTGGCCCCCCACGCCATCAGCAGCGTCAGCACGTCCGACAGATTATGACCGGCATCGGCCAACAGGGCCATTGAACCGCTCAGGATGCCCGCGGCAACTTCGGCCGCGACAAAGCCGAGGTTGAGGACGATTGCGATGAGAAACGCCGGTCCATGGCCGCGAGCGGCCGCGCCGGAATGATGGTGATGATGATCGTGGTGCCTGCCGCTCATGGGGCAGGGCTGTCGCACAGGGCGCTGGCGCCTGCAAGTTGGCCCTGCTCTGGCTTGCCGTCACGTAAGCCCGGTTATGCTATTCGTAAACGCACGCATCCTGGCCGCTGTTCAGCACACCTCTGCTGCGGGCGGCGATGGTGTTGCCATGGCGGCGGGTATAACCCCTGGCCCCGGCGACCGCCCGCTTCTTGGGGCTGGGCAGGGCGGCGGCGATGCGGGCGGCTTCGACCCGGGTCAGCCGGGCGGCGGAATGCCTGTAATACCGCTGCGCGCCCGCTTCGACGCCATAGGTGCCGATCCCGGTTTCGGCGACATTGAGGTAGACTTCCATGATCCGCCGCTTGCTCCAGATCGTCTCGATCAGGAAGGTGAACCAGGTCTCCAGTCCCTTGCGGAGATAGCGGGTCCAGCCCGTGCCCTGCCACAGGAACACGTTTTTCGCCGTTTGCTGGCTGATCGTCGATCCGCCGCGCAGCCTGCCGCCATCGGCATTGCGTTCCAGAGCCTGCTGGATCGCGCCGGTATCGAAGCCATTGTGCTCGCAGAATTTCCCGTCTTCTCCGGCGATCACTGCCGCGACCATATTCCGATCGATGCGCGAGAGCGGCGTCCAGTCCTTCTCGAAACCAGCGGGATCGAGCAGCATGGTCAGCGTTACCGGCGGGGGTACGACTTTATATGCCAAGCTAATGCCGACACTGGCGACCAGGAACAGCACAATCAGCCGACCGATCCACCAGCCCATGCGATAGGCGGTGCCGGCGCTTCGGCGCGGACGAGAGGGGGAGAGCAAACGAGCCATCACCGGCGGGTGATAGAGGCGAAAGACGCCCGCTGGGAAGCGGCGAATTCAGGGCATCGCAATGACGCCAGATCGGGCCAACCGCAGCCGAATTTCCCGGCCGACCTGCGCTCTGTTCAGCCTGCAGGCACCAGATTGCGATCGCTGGCGCGCCGCATCATGGCCTTCTGCACCTTCTCGAAAGCGCGCACCTCGATCTGGCGAACTCGTTCGCGGCTGACGGCGTAGACCTGGCTCAGCTCCTCAAGCGTCTTGGGATCGTCGGACAGCCGCCGCTCGGTGAGAATCTTGCGTTCGCGATCATTGAGCCCGTCCATCGCCTCAAGCAGCATCGCGCGGCGCATGCCGGCCTCTTCTGCGTCAGCAACGGTTTCGTCCTGCAGCGGGCGATCGTCCTGCAGCATGTCCTGCCACTGACCCTCGCCGTCCTCATTGAACGAGATGTTGAGGCTGGCATCGCCGCCCATCATCATCCGCCGGTTCATGTTGACAACTTCGGTTTCAGAGACGCCAAGCTTGGTCGCGATGGTTTTCACATCCCTGGGGTGAAGATCGGAATCCTCGTAAGCGTCGAGGTTCTTCTTCATCCGGCGCAAGTTGAAAAACAGCTTCTTCTGCGCGGCGGTGGTGCCCATCTTGACCAGCGACCACGAGCGCAGGATGAATTCCTGGATCGAGGCCTTGATCCACCACATCGCATACGTCGCCAGGCGGAAGCCGCGATCGGGCTCGAACTTCTTGACCCCCTGCATCAACCCGATGTTGCCCTCCGAGATCAATTCGCTGACCGGCAGGCCGTAGCCGCGATAGCCCATGGCGATCTTGGCCACGAGCCGCAGATGGCTGGTAACCAGCTGGCGCGCCGCTTCGGGATCCTGATGTTCTTGAAAGCGCTTGGCGAGCATGTATTCCTGCTCGGGCGCGAGCAGCGGAAATTTCTTGATTTCAGACAGATAGCGGTTGAGCCCGGCCTCGCCGCCCAATGTCGGCGCAAGAGTAGGGCTGGCTGTTAGGCTGCGTTCGGTATCGGACATTTCGACTCACCTGACCCTTTCACGGTGGACTGGCCCTTGGCGAACTCTTCTAAAAGACATTCGCGAAAGCCGCCACGCATTGTTGCTTATAACACCCCAAAGCCAGCTTTGCTCCGTAGGCTTGACAGCAAATCCGCCATATCGGGCGGCAGTTCACTGGAAAAGCATAAATTCTCCCGCGAAATCGGGTGCAGAAATCCCAGTTCGGCGGCATGCAATGCCTGACGATGGAACTGGAGGTGAGCCAAAAGCGGACGGAGCCGCGCAGGCGAGCGGCCATAAACGGGATCACCCAATAGCGGATTTCCTATTGATGTAAGGTGAACGCGCACCTGGTGGGTTCGCCCAGTCTCCAGCCGGCACTCGACCAGCGCCGCTTCGTCCAGCCGCTCGAGCGTCCGGTAATGGGTGACAGCGTGTTTCCCCCGTCCTTCGTCCACCAGCGCCATCATCTTGCGGTGGCTGGAAGAGCGGGCGATCGTTCCGCGCAGTGTTCCGGCCGAGGGCACGGGATGTCCGCCGACAATCGCCAGATAGGCGCGGTGGATCGAATGGTCGGCGAATTGCGCGGCGAGCCCCTCATGCGCCGCATCGCTTTTGGCGGCGACCAGCAGGCCGGAGGTGTCCTTGTCTATGCGGTGAACGATCCCCGGCCGCGCGACGCCGCCAATGCCGGAGAGCTGGCCACGGCAATGGTGCAGCAGCGCGTTGACCAGGGTGCCGTCGCGGTTTCCCGAGGCGGGATGGACGACCAGGCCGGCGGGTTTGTCGATAACGATCAGATGCTCGTCCTCATAGGCAATGGTGAGCGGAATGTCCTGCGCCGCCGCTTCAGCCGAATCCGGCGCGGGCAGGACAATGCGGAAGCGCATCCCCGCCGCCGATTTTTGGGTGGGCTGCGTCGCCAGCTTGCCAGCCAGTTCGACGCGGCCTTGATCGAGCAGCGCCTTGACCCGCTCGCGCGACAAGCCGCTGGCCACCGCCAGCGCTTTGTCCAGCCGCTCGCCGCTTTGCGAAATCGTCCCTTCGATGATGCTTTCCCCCTGGCTCATCGCTACAGACATGGGCATGGTTCTCGAAGTGACAAGTGGCGTGATTGCCGCATTGCTGGCGGATGCGGCGCGGACGGCCCCGGATGAATGCTGCGGGCTGCTGCTGGGCAGCGCCGGCAAAGTGGAACAGGCGCGCCCGGCGGTCAACGTCGCGCCCGATCCCGCGCGGCATTTCGAAATCGATCCGGCCGCGCTGTTTGCCGCTCACCGCGCATCGCGGGCAGGTGGTCTCCAACTGATCGGCTATTACCACTCGCATCCTGCGGGCCACCCCGCCCCCTCGGCAACCGATTGCGCGCATGCCAGCGGGGATTTGCGCGTCTGGGCGATTATCGCCGGCGGGTCTATCGGCTTCTGGCGAGATGGGGAACTGGGTTTCGAGGCGCTTTCTTATGTCGTGGTTGAAGCGTAAGGAACCATCCGACTTCCCCTCGGTCCGGGGGGTGAAATATTTTCCGGAGAATGCTTTCCCATGACTGTCAGTTCGCTCGACCTTGCCAGCCTGCTCTGTTCCCGGCTGTGCCATGACTTGCTGAGCCCGGTCGGCGCGATGACCAACGGTCTTGAGCTGATTGCCGAGGAAAAAGACCCGGAGATGCGCCGGCGCTGCTTTGATCTGCTTGAGCAGAGCGCGAGGATTTCCGCCGACAAGCTCAAATTCTTCCGCCTCGCCTTCGGGGCGGCCGGCGGATATGGCGATATGGTCCAGGTCGAGGAAGCGCGCTCGGTGGTCGATGCGCTGGCCGGCAATAACGGGCGGATCGAGGTCAACTGGTCGTTTGGCGCCGATGTTTTGCCCAAGCCGGCGGTGAAGACCCTGCTCAACCTGGCGCTGATCGGCATCGAGGCGCTGGTGCGGGGCGGCACGCTCGATATCGGGGCGGAACTGCGCGATGGCACCAGCGAGATCGTCGTGCGGGCAGCGGGCAGCCGGATCGCCTTTGACCCGACCGTGGGCCGCGCACTGGACGGCACCCTGCCCGACAGCGAACTTTCGAGCCGCACCGCGCCCGCAGCGATGCTTCGTGAGCTCGCGGCCGGGCTGGGCGGCGGCCTGCAATATTCGCTCACGGAGGAAGCGCTGGTGCTGGGCGCGGTGCTGCCCGCCGGCTGATGGACGAGTTGATCCACCGCGAGGCGCCGTCGCCCAATTGGGACGAGCGCATGGCGCCGGTATCGATGGTCGTGCTCCATTACACCGGCATGCCGACAGCCAGCGAAGCGCTGGCGCGAATGGGCGACGCTGCCGCCAAGGTCTCGGCGCATTACATGATTGACGAGGATGGCGCCGTGACCCGGCTGGTGGCCGAAGAGAAACGCGCCTGGCACGCCGGCCGCTCGTTCTGGCGGGGCATTGCCGACATCAATTCGGCGAGCGTCGGCATCGAACTGGTCAACCCGGGGCATGAATGGGGATACCGGGAATTCCCCGAAACCCAGATGGAAGCCCTGATCCCGCTGCTCGCCGCAATCCTCAAACGCCATGACATTCCGCGGGCAAATGTCGTCGGCCATTCCGACGTTGCCCCGGCGCGCAAAGACGATCCTGGCGAACTGTTCGACTGGGAGCTGTTGGCCCGCTATCACCTCGCCCTGCCGCGCCCCGAGGTGCACATACCCTCTCCCTACGCCAATGACGGTGCCTTCTATCTGGCGTTGGAGCGCTTCGGCTATGACATTGCCGACGGCTTCGCGGCGGTGCGCGCGTTTCAGCGCCGCTGGCGGCCTTCCTGCATCGACGGTGCCATTGACGGCGAGACTTCGGCAATTCTTTTCGCATTGCTCTTGGATCGCGATCAGGGACGCAGTAGGTAGGGCGGGCCGGGGGTGCCGGGCAGCCGCGTCGGAAACAATTCCGCCGAGGAAAGTCCGGGCTCCACGAAACAAGGGTGGCGGGTAACGCCCGCCGGGTGGGAGCGTCATTTCCGGAAGGATTTGGGGGCCCCGCTCAGGGAAAGTGCCACAGAGAGCAGACCGCCGATGAGGTTTTGGCCTCAGGCAAGGGTGAAAGGGTGCGGTAAAAGCGCACCGCGCGACCGGCAACGGAAGCGGCATGGCAAACCCCACCCGGAGCAAGACCGAATAGGGGCGGCATGTCCCGACCAAGTCGAAAGACAAAGTCGGGACCGGCGTGTTTCGCGCTGGATCGCCCGGGTTGGTCGCTAGAGCCTTGCGGCAACGCAAGGCCGAGAGGAATGGCTGCCAGCGCCGCCGCGTCCTGAAAAGGATACGGGCGGCGTTACAGAACCCGGCTTACAGGCGCTCCCGGCATACCACAGCCTGAACTTTTGGCTTACTACCGCCCCATCAACAGGACATAGGGATTGATCGGCGTCGCACCTTCCCACCATCTGCGTTCCGGATTTGTCGCCATCACTGCAAAATGCAGATGCGGCCCCGCGGGATCGGCATTGCCGGTAGTGCCAACCGTTCCAAGCAGTGTTCCCGGCTTGACGGACACGCCTTCCGCCAGCGATGGCGCATAGCGATCCAGGTGCGCATAATAGTAAATCGTCCGGCGATTGGGCGAACGGATATAGACGGTGTTTCCGCCGGCTTCGGAATACATCAACCTTTCCACTCGGCCAGCCCCTGCCGCGATTACCGGCGTGCCAATGGGGGCCATGATATCGAGCGCCTCATGGCGACGGTCCTCTCCGCGCGCCTGTTCGAATGTGTCGGTCAGCTGTTCGCGGCGGACCCCCAGCACGGGAATGGCCAGACGCGCGGGGCCGTAAAGGGCCGGGTCCGCAACCGCAGCGGGTTGGTTCCGGCGGTCAGGCCGGAAATTCGCCGCGCCGCGCAGGGACAAGTCCCGGAGCGCCGCTGGAACCTGGGCATCCTTCCATTGGGGATCCAGCACCAGCCAGGCTGCGGAAACGACAGTCGCTGTCAGCGCCAATGTCAAAAGACATCCGCGCCGGCCAAACATCTCAGGCCTCGAACAGCACCTGGGTCTTTGGCGACACCATCTGCGCGAGACGGGCGACATCCCAGTTTGTCAGCCGGACGCAGCCGTGGCTTTCGGCGCGTCCGATGGTTTCAGGCTTAGGCGTTCCGTGGATACCGTAGTGCTCCTTGGTGAGATCGATCCAGGCAACGCCAACCGGGTTGTTCGGTCCGGACGGCAGTTTTTCCTTGGATTCGCTGTCGGCCACATCCCAGAACAGTTTCGGATTGTAGTGAAATGTCGGGTTGCGGGCGACGCCGGTGATCTTCCATTGGCCCAGCGGCAGCGGATCGTTGGCCGAACCCATCGTCGCGGTGAACATGCCGATCAGCTTGTCGGAGGAGTCGAAGGCCTTGAGCGTGCCCTTGGACTTGCTGACGACGATTTTCGCCGCCGGCGGCTGCTCGCTGCCGACACCGAGCATGGCCAGCGTGTCGAGCCATTTAGCGTCCTTTACCGAAGCCGGCTCGATCTGATCGCCGCCGATGTTAGGCACCCTGATCTGCTGACCCGCACTGAAGCGGGAGGGCAGGGGAGCGCCGGGAGCCGGGGATGAAGCCGCGGGCGAGGCCGTAGCACCAGTCGACCCGCTGGCTATCGCCGGTGCCCCGCCGGTCAGTTCCGGATTGAGTTCGGCCAGTGTAGCCACCGTTGTGTGGAAGCGCTCGGCGAGCTTTTCGTCCAGCGTTTCATAGCCCAGCGCCGGCAATTTGGCCTGATCGGCCGGCTCCTTCGGCAACTTGGCGAACGGGCCGGCGGCAAAGTCGGCTGGAATGGTGACTACGCGCGTTGCCGGTATGTTGTTCCAGCGCACCAGAGCCTGGGTGGTGGCGGGATCGAGCTTGCCGGTAACCGGCAGACCGTTGGCTTCCTGGAACCCGCTGATCGCGTTGCGCGTGGACAGGCCATCCCGGCCATCGACCACGCCCGGGGTGAAACCCAGCCGGTCGAGCACCACCTGCGCCTGCATCAGCGGGCGCGGCTTGTCGTCGGCAAGGGCGGGATCGAGCGCTTGCCCCGCCGCAGGATCGTGGGCCGCAAAGGCATTCGCGGGGGTCATGTCGCCGGCGCCTGGGGTAACCGCAGTCTTCTCTGCGTCATCGCCGCCGAATTGAAAATTGCAAGCCGCCAGCGCCAGGCTGAGTGACAGGACGGCAAATGGTGCGCGCATGATGTGGTGATTCCCGATCTTAATGGCCGGCCGAGATGCTGGCCAATCTCCACAGAAACGAGCGAAACCGGGAATAGCTCCAAATGTGCCGCTTGCGGCAAATCACCATACAGTCACCAACGAAGCGGCCGCACCCTAACTCGCCAGCCTCAACCCCACATCAACTTCACCCGCACATACAGGCTGATCCGGCCAAATCCCCCGTGTGTCGTACACCAGCTTCCCGGCCCGCTCGGCCAGCGGCACCGCGCGGAATATGTCGTGATCGACAAGCACGATCAAAATGCCGCAATCTTCCAGCGCCGTGTCGATATCGATCAGGCTCGCGCCGGTGTCGGTAAATTCGATCGGCAATTGCGAAGCATGGGGCTCGACCACCTCGATCCGGCTGCCGAACTTGCGCGCCAGCGTCGCCGCGACCAGCCGGGCCGGGCTTTCGCGGAAGTCGTCGATGTTGGCCTTGAAGGCGAGGCCGAGGCAGGCGACGCGCAGGCCGGGATTGGCTTTGACGAGCGCGGTGGCCTTGGCGATGACGTGGTGAATCTTGCCGTCGTTGACCGCGCGCGCGGTGCGGATCAGCGGGGTTTCATCCGGCGCGCCGTGGACGATGAACCACGGATCAACGGCGATGCAGTGGCCGCCGACGCCGGGGCCGGGGGTGAGGATGTTGACGCGCGGGTGGCGGTTGGCGAGGCGAATCACCTCCCAGACATCGAGGCCCATCTTGTCGGCGACCATCGACAGCTCGTTGGCGAAAGCGATGTTGACGTCGCGGTAGGCGTTTTCGACCAGCTTGGTCATTTCCGCCGAGCGGGCGTCCGTGGTGACGCAGGCGCCGCGCACGAAGCGTTTATAGAAGGCCAGCGCCTTGCGGGCGCAGCGGGGGGTGATACCGCCGATCGAGCGGTCGTTGTTGGTCAGTTCCTCGAGAATCTTGCCGGGCAGCACCCGCTCCGGGCAATAGGCGATCGAGATATCGGGGGTCTCCCGGGTGCGGCTCTCACCGTTCCGGGGGCACTTGAGATCGGGCCGCAGACCGGCGATCAGATCGCGCAGCGCCTCGGTGGTGCCCACCGGCGAGGTCGATTCGAGGATGACGATGTCGCCAGTCTTCAGCACCGCCGCGACCGAACGGCCGGCGGCCAGCACATAGGAAATGTCGGGCGCGTGCTGCTTGTCGAAGGGAGTCGGGACGGCGATGACAAAGACATCGGCCGGTGTGATCTCGGTGGCCGCGCTCAGCAACCCGCGCGAGACGACGCCCTGCACTAGCCCGTCAAGATCGACTTCCTCGATATGGATTTCACCGCGGTTGATCGTATCGACCACGTTCTGCGAAATATCGACGCCAAGCACTTTGCAGCCGGCGCGGGCGATAATCGCCGCGGTCGGCAAACCGATATAGCCTAGCCCAACGACGCAAACGTCAGGCTTTGTGTCCGATTTCATGCCCCAGCAGCTCCACAATCCGGCGCGCGGCATTCCCGTCCCCGAACGGATTGTGCGCGCGCGCCATGGCTTCGTAGGCCGCCTTATCGTCGAGCAAAGTGAAAATTTCGGTAACGATATTCGCCGTGTCCGTGCCAACCAGCCTGGCGGTGCCGGCCGCGACGCCTTCGGGCCGCTCGGTGGTCTCGCGCATCACCAGCACCGGCTTGCCGAGCGCGGGCGCCTCTTCCTGCACGCCGCCGCTGTCGGTCAGCATGATCTCGGCCAGCCCCAGAAGCCGGGCGAAATCGGTGTAGCCGAGTGGTTCGATCAGGGCGACATTGGCCAGGTCGCCGAGTGCCGCATCCATCACATTGCGGACATTGGGATTGGGATGCACCGGGAAGATCAGCGCGACGTCATCGCGCAGCGCGATTTGCCGGATCGCCTCGGCTATCGCTTCAAGTCCGCCGCCAAAATTCTCGCGACGGTGGCTGGTGACGCCGATGATCCGCTTGCCGGCGAAGCGGGCTTCGAGTTCGGTGAGGCCGGAGGCGAGCGCCGGCTCGGCGGCGATTTTGGCGCTGACCCAGTGCAGCGCGTCGATCACCGTGTTGCCGGTGACATGCACCCGCGATGGATCGACGTTCTCCGCCCGCAGCGCCGCCGCCGAGGTTTCGGTCGGGGCGAAGTGCAGGCTGGCGAGGGTGCCGATGATCTTGCGGTTAATCTCCTCGGGCCAAGGGTGGTAGATATTGCCCGAGCGCAGCCCCGCCTCGACATGATCGACCGGCAGCTTGCGGTAATAGGCCGCCAGCGCGCCGCACATCGCGGTGGCGGTATCGCCCTGAACCATCACGCGGGCAGGTTTGACCGCGTCCATCACCCGGCCAAGCCCGGTGAGCAGGCTGGCGGTGAGCGCGTCGAGGCTCTGGTCGGGCTGCATGACGTCGAGATCGTGGTCGGGCACGATGCCGGCGAGGTCCAGCACCTGGTCGAGCAGGCCCCGATGCTGGGCGGAAACGCAAACCTTGCAGTCAAAGCGCGGGTCGGCCTTGAGCGCGGCGACGACCGGGAACAGCTTGATCGCCTCGGGCCGGGTGCCGAAGACGACGAGGATGGTGGCGGGGGAGGTCATCGAAAGGCGCTTAGCAGCAAGTGGTTAACCGTGGCTAATGGCTGCGGCTTGCCGCGCCTTCACTACCTCCAGAAATCCGCTCAAATCCATGAGCCACGCCTGC
>JANMCD010000219.1:0-5722 GCA_031360905.1 Novosphingobium sp. | reverse complement strand
GCGCCTTGTGTCGCCAGCGTCGCCGAGGTCATGTCGCGGCCCCAATCGAAGTTGAGTGCGACTTCGGCCGAACCGCGACTGGTCTTCGATCGCAGGTGAGTCACGCCCGGTACGGAGCGAAGGGCGATCTCGATCGGGCGGGTGATCTCCGCTTCCATCTGGGCCGGATCGCGCTCGCCGGCGTCGATTGCGACGACGACCCGGGGATAGTCGATGTGCGGAAACAGGCTGACCGGCAGCCGCAAGGCCCCGACGATGCCGCCAAGCGTCAGCAGCAGCATTGCCAGCCACAGGCTGCGCGTATGGCGCGACAGGCGCGAGGTCACTTGGTGCGGACTTTCATGCCGTCTTCCACTGCGGTTGACCCGTCGATGATGACCAGATCGCCGGCTGAAACGCCCCTGCGAATTGCTGCGCTTGTCCCGTCGCTGGCACCGGTCTCGACATCGCGACGATGGGCTACGCCATCCTTGACCACGTAGACGAAGGGCTGTCCGCCGTCGTCCAGCAAGGCTGGATAAGGCACGGTGACCGCGGCGCGCGATGCCCGAGTGACGACGCGGGCCGATAGCGGCTGCCCTGCGGCAAGTCCTCGCTGGGCCGGAATATCGACCAGGATCGACCCAAGGCGGGTTTGTGCATTGGCAACGGGACTTATGCTGGCGATGGGCACCAAGAAGTGGGGGGAGCCGTCGCCTGGATGAATCTCGATCGCGCTTCCCTGCGCGAGGCTGCGGGCAAGAGTCGGATCGATCCCGAATCTTGCCTTGACCATGCCGGCACGGGACAGGGTAACAATCGCCACGCCGGGCTGGACCAGGTCCCCGGCGCTCGCGCCCGTCGTATCGACATAACCGGCATGCGGCGCGCGGAGGGTCAGATCGGCATTTCTCTGGTTGAACGATGCGGTGAGCGCCGAAGTGACAGCCGCGCGCGACTTTGCTGCTTCGACATCGGCATCGCTGGCAAGGCCATCAGTCCGCAACCGCTGCGCCCGCGCGAGCGCCTGTTGCGCTGCTGTAGCGTCGGCCGCTGCAGCGCGGGCCTGGGCTTGGCTTACCGGACTGGCCCGCAGCCTGGCAACGACCGCACCGGCTGCTACTGCCGTGCCGACCGGGGCATCGATCGAGATGACCGTAGCCTCAACCGGCGCGGCAAGCACTATCTGGCTGTCTCCGCCGCGTTCGATCTCACCATAAAGGGTGACGGACTGGGCAATGTCGCCGTTCGCGGCCTTGCCGAGCGAGACGAGCGCAACCGGGGTAACGTCGCCGGTCTCCTCGGTGCTGCCCCCCGAACAGGCGGCAAGGGCCAGAAGGATTGGCAGGAGAAATATAGTCCGGGTCATTTCCACCCCTCGATCGGTTCGCCGCTCAAAAGTTCGAGGGCAATGGTCTGTTCCTGAATGGCAAGCCTCGCCTGGGCGATGACCAGTTGCCGATCGCGCAGTTGCTGCGCTGCGGTCATGGCCGCCGCGCTCGACAGGTCGCCCCGGCGCGAGGCGCGGGCGCTGGCTTCGGCCTGCCGCTGCAGGGCCGGAAGTCCGGCCTCGGCCTCGGCGAGTTGCCGCCGCGCCAGCGCGATCCCAGCCCAGGCAGCCGAGATTTCGGCGCGGGTCTGGAACAGCCGCCCCTCGTATTCGGCCTTGAGCGCTTCGCGCGTGGCGCGCTCGACCGCGATTCCGCCGCGATTGCGGTTCCACAGCGGCAAGGTAAAATCGATCGTTGGCCCGAGCAGGAAGTTACCTGCGGAATCCCGATTGCCGGTCACCGACAGGTTGAGCGTGGGAAACTGGTCGAGCACGGCCTTGTGCACTGCCGCTTCCTGCGCGCCATAGCCGGCGCGCAAAGCGGCAAGGTCAGTCCGGCTGTCGCGTGCGACAGCAAACAGGCGATCGGCGGGAGGCGGGGGGTCCGGCAGCGAAACCGGTGCCAGAGCCAGCTGGGTTTCAGGTGGCAAGCCGAGCAAGCGCGCAAGTTCTTGCATAGCAACCAGCAGATCCCGCTCTGCCGTTCGCAGGCGATCCGAGGCGTCGAACGCGGCGATGCGCGCGGCCTCGGCGTCACTTGCGGGAATATCGCCTCGGCCCGTAGCCCGCGCCGATCGCGCGAGCTGGGCCTGCGCTGCGATGTTGGTGTTCCGGGCCAGTTCGACGATCCGGACTAGCCCGCCGATCCGCACGGCCTGGATCCGCGCCTGCCCCGCAGTCTGCCATTCCGCCCAGGCAAGATCGAGCCGTATATGGCGCGCCTGGCTGCGGACCTGTTCGCGGGTGACCGCCCGTTTGCGCAGCGCATTGAGGTCGAGACCGAGTGCGCTGGCGATGTTGAGGAAAGTGTCGGGTCCGCTCAGTACCTTGTCCGCGCCGATGCTGAAGGTTGGGTCGGGAAGGAGCCCCGCCGCGAAGGCCTGCGCATCGGCCACATTGGCGCGTGCGCGCAAGGCGACGAGGTCGGGGTTGTTGACGACAGCAAGCGCGGCCACGCCGGAGGGTGCGAGCGGCGCGGACAGGTCGAGCGGGGTCGGCATTAGCCACGGACGATCGACTGCGCTGGCACGTGCCTCCAGCACCGCGGAAACCGGCTCAGCGAGCACGGCAGGATTTTCCTCTAGCGGAGCCGGAGCGTAATGAACGCAGCCCGATGCCAAAACGACCAGGAGCAAGGTCAAGCGCGTCTTCAAGCAGGCGTCCTTTGCGGAAAGTGAATTTCGGCCAGCAAGCCGGGCCGCGCGTTACCGAGTGTCAGGCTGGCACCATGCGCTTCGGCGATGGCGCGAACGAGACTGAGACCGAGACCGTGGCCAGGTGTCGCGCGTGCCGCTTCGAGACGAACGAAGCGCTCCTGGACTCGTTCACCCTCCGCTGTGGGAATACCCTGGCCGTTATCCTGCACACTCACGATGGCGCCTACGTCATTGGCTTTGGCTTGCAACTGGATTGCCGCACCTTCCGGGGTGTGGCGCAGCGCGTTCTCGACGAGGTTGATGATCGCTTGCGCCAGCAATTCGCGGTCGCCTTGAACCCGAAGGTCCGGCCCGATGGTGACTTGCAGGGAGCGTCCCGCATCTTCGGCAAGTGGGGCAAGGGTCTCGCCAAGTTCGGCGACAAGATCCGACAGGTTGATCAGGCTGAAAACCCTTTTGAGGCTGCCTTCCTCGACTTCCGAAATCCTTAGGATTGCGTCAAACAGCGCAAGTACGTCGTCAGCCTGCATGACGGCGCCTTCAACCAGCGCTTCCCGCTCGGCATCGTGCCCGGAACCGGACAGGCGCTCGAGCTGGTTGCGCAGCCGCGAGAGCGGGGTGCGCAGGTCGTGGGCAAGATCGCCGGTCACCTGCTGCAAGTTGGCGATCAACCCGGCGATGCGGTCGAGCATGGCGTTAAGCGATGCCGCGACCCGATCGAATTCGTCGCCAGTGGCGCCAACGGTGGCGCGCCTGCCAAGATCGCCGCCAGCGATCGCAGCGGCCGTACTTTCGATCCCGGCAAGCCTGCGTCGCAGATATGCAGCTAAAGAGAGGGCTCCGGCGAGCCCGAGAAGCAGCAGAGCGGCCAAGGCGACACCGAACATGCCGAAGATTGTCCGGTCGATCGCTTCGAGCGATTCTAGGTCCGCAGCGACCACCACGCGGTAGCCGCCAGACAGCGACGTGACCTTGGCACGCGCCAGGTCAGGCCCTTCCAGTGGGTCGGTAAAGACAATTCGCTGCCATCCTGGGGCCAACATTTTGGTCTTGAGATTGCCTGCCATGCGTTGCCCGTCAGGTCCGAATAGAGCGGTTCCGAGGGAAATCGGACCGGGTCCGTGCAGCTGGTTGATTGCCTCTGATAGGCCCCTGATCCCGTCATCGCGATACTCTTCCAACAACGAGCTGGAGGTCTGCTCAATGGTGGTATCGATTTGGCGCGAGAATGCGGTGTGCATGGCGAAGTACACTGCAACTCCGAGCACCAGCATCGCCCCAGCGTAAGCGAGAAAGGCCACCCAGGCGATGCGGTTCGCCGCACTGCGCGGCATGCCCTTCATGCCGCGCGGATCCGGTAGCCGACGCCGCGCACCGTCTCGATCGCGTCGGCCGATGCGCCTTCATTGAGCTTGGCACGCAGCCGGCTCATGTGCGTCTCGACGATCTTGGTCTGTGGGTCGAAGTGGAAATCCCAGACACGCTCAAGCAGCATCGTGCGGGTTACGAACTCGCCAGCATGGCGCATGAGCTCTTCGAGCAGGCGGAACTCGCGTGGCTGGAGCTGGATACGGTTGCCTGCGCGCCGGACTTCGCGCGCTAGCAGGTCCATTTCGATGCCGCTGGCTGACAGTCTGGTCGTAACCGCAGCAGGGGCGGTGCGCCGGCCGAGCGCCTGGATCCGGGCAGCAAGTTCGCTAAATGCAAAGGGCTTGACGAGGTAGTCGTCCGCACCGGCTTCGAGCCCGTCGACCCGGTCTTCGATGCGGCCGAGCGCGGTCAGCATCAGCACGGGTGAGGCAATTCCTCCGGCTCGCAATCGTTTCAGTACCGAAAACCCGTCGAGCGCGGGCATCATCCGGTCGAGAATGATGACATCGACAGCCTCGGTAAGCGCGAAGTGAAGCGCATCCTTCCCGTTCGCTGCGACGATGACGTTATGGCCCAGCTCACCGAGCCCACGCTCGACGAATTGCCGGGTATCATCGTCATCTTCGGCCAGCAGGATGCGCATCACTGTCTCGCTTAGTCCCTGGCGTTCAGCGGCTCGAACTTGTTCTCCACGATCCGGCCAGTGGCGACATCTACACCAATCTCATGGATTTGGTTGCCTTGCCTGATGTCGAACGAATAGCGCAGTCCGCCACCTTCGCGTTCGCGTTCGGCCTTCTCGATGCGACCCGGTGCGGCGTGGAGTGCGATTGCGCGAGCTTGCGCCATCGTCACGCCCGCCGGTTTGGCCTGGGCGATCTGCGGGGCGACGAGGGCTGTGGCGGTAAGCGAAAGTATCATGGCAATATTCTTCACGAGTTGGACTCCTGTCACTGTGCTTGATGCACGTTCAGGGTGATAGCTATGCATAGCTCACGTGATGGTTGCAGTGGGGATACAAATTCCCAACCTTGGCTCTGGATACAGAGAGTGCTGCCCAGCCGCTCGTTTCGCCGGTCGTAGCAGCACCCCCAACCGGCCAAGCAACGCTCGATCCTGTCGCTGGAGGGTATGAACTATTGCCGCCGCTGCGTGGCTGGCCGCAATAGCGAGTACATTGGCTACAAGACTATGCTACCGGCTATAGTGTTGGCGAACATGTGACGGGTATACGCGCCGAAGATCGCGAGCAGCGCGGCAAAGTCGAACAAGTCGATCCTGTTCTTGAACAGGATAGCAAAGGCGTAGGCGCTGGCGAGCAGAAGGAAGAACAGTTCGGTGGAGTTCGACTTCAATAGATCGACCGCCCGGTCCCGCGTTTTCCACCAGTTCAAGAAGATGATCATCGGCCAGGCGAAGCCGACGCGACCTCGGCCAGCCGGTGCAGGATCAGGGCAAACCCGCCCCAGCCGCAGCCGATATCGAGCGCGCGCTGGCCCCGCCGCAGATCGAGCTTGGCGGCAATGTGTGCCTGCTTGGCGAGTTGCGCGGAGTCGAGATCGATCTCGGGAACCGGAAAATAGCCGCAGCTGAATTGCAGGTCCTCGCCGAGGAAGAGCGCGAAAAGGCGGGCGCAAAGGTCTTAATGATGGGCGCATTGCGGCGC
>JANMCD010000107.1:0-7445 GCA_031360905.1 Novosphingobium sp. | reverse complement strand
CCGGCTGCGCCGCCTGTCGGGCGATGAATTGGCCGGCGCACCCCAGCGCGACGCGCGGCTGCACCGCATGCCCGGCGATCCGCCCGACCGGCTGCGGCTCAAGCTCTATCAGCACAGCGGCGCGATGGCGCTGTCGGACGCCGTGCCGGCGCTGGAAAATTTCGGTTTCCGGGTGATCGAGGATGTCCCGACGGCGCTAGACGCCGGGCGGCTGGGGGCGATCCACGATTTCCTTCTGATGCCACCCAAGGGCCGCCCCGCCGGCGATCTCTTGTCCCGCGCGGGGGCGATTGAGTCCGCCATTGCCGCCGTACTAAATGGCGCGGCGGAAGACGATGCGTTTAACCGCCTGGTTATCGCCAGCGGCCTGACGACGCGGCAAACCAACTGGCTGCGCGCCTGGTATCGCTATTTGCGGCAAGCCGGCATGGGCTTCGGCATCCCGACCGTGGTCGATGCGCTGCAACTGGCACCCGACGTCACCCGCACCATCCTCGACCTCTTCGCCGCGCGTCACGATCCCGCCTTTGCCGGCGACCGTACAGCGGGCGAAGCCGCCGCCAGCCGGGCGATGACCAAGGGCCTGTCGCGCGTCGCGGCGATCAACGACGACCGGCTGCTCCGCCAGTACCGCGCGCTTGTCGACGCGATCCTGCGCACCAATGCGTTTGTCCCCGCAGGCGAGCTGGCTCTGGCCTTCAAGCTGGATTCTTCCGCTATCCCCGGCCTGCCGAAGCCGCTGCCCTGGCGCGAGATCTTCGTTTATTCGCCCCAGGTCGAGGGCATCCATCTGCGCGCCGGCCCGGTCGCGCGCGGGGGCATCCGCTGGTCCGACCGGCGCGACGACTTCCGCACCGAAGTGCTTGGGCTGATGAAGGCGCAGCGGGTAAAAAACGCAGTGATCGTGCCGACCGGCGCCAAGGGCGGCTTCTATCCCAAGCGCCTCCCCCACCCGGCGCAGGACCGCGACGGCTGGCTGGCCGAAGGCAAGGCCAGCTACCAGACCTTCATCCGCGCCCTGCTCTCGCTCACCGACAATATCGCCGGCGGCAAAATCGTGCATCCCGCCGGCATGGTGATCCGCGACGGCGACGATCCCTACTTCGTCGTCGCCGCCGACAAGGGCACCGCGTCCTATTCCGACACCGCCAACGCCATTGCTGCGGAGGCGGACTTCTGGCTCGACGACGCCTTCGCCAGCGGCGGGTCCAAGGGCTACGACCACAAGGCCATGGGCATTACCGCGCGCGGCGCCTGGCTATCGGTGCAGCGACATTTCCTCGAGCTGGGCGTCGATGTGCAGAGTGAGCCAGTACGCATCGCCGGGTGCGGCGACATGTCCGGCGATGTCTTCGGCAATGGCATGTTGCTGTCGAAAGCGGTGAAGCTGGTCGCAGCCTTCGACCACCGGCATATCTTTATCGACCCAGATCCCGATCCGGCCATCAGCTGGGCCGAGCGCCATCGGCTGTTCACGCTGCCGCGATCGAGCTGGGACGATTACGACCGGAACCTGATCTCCAGAGGCGGCGGGGTCTATCCGCGCAGCCTGAAGAACATTGCGCTCAGTCCGCAGGCGCGCGGCATACTCGGGTTTGAAGCGGCCAGCGCCGATCCTGAAACGCTGATCGCCGCCATCCTCAAGAGCCCGATCGACCTGCTGTGGTTTGGCGGCATCGGCACCTATGTGAAGGCCTCGGCCGAAAGCAACATCCAGGTTGGCGATCCGGCGAATGACGCGTTGCGCGTCGATGGCGCGCAGATTCGCGCCAAAGTCATCGGTGAGGGCGCCAATCTCGGCTGCACCCAGGCGGGCCGCATCGAATTCGCGCTGCACAATGGCCGGATCAACACCGATTTCATCGACAACTCCGCCGGGGTCGATTGCTCCGACAAAGAGGTGAACATCAAGATCGCGCTGGCCTCGGCAAAGCACGACGGGCGGCTGTCGGAGCCGGCGCGGGTCAAGCTGCTCGTTGCGATGACCGGCGACGTCGCCGAACTGGTGCTTGAGGACAACCGCTTGCAGGCGCTGGCGCTGTCGATCGCCCGGATGGGCGGGCCGACTTCGTCCGGCTCCTATTTGCGATTGATCGACATGCTCGAAGAGCGCGGCCAGCTCGACCGCAGGACCGAAGGCCTGGCCGACAACGAAACATTGCTGCGCCGCGCCGCCGACGGGCTGGGTCTGAGCCGCCCTGAAATCGCCGTGCTGCTTTCCAGCGCCAAGCTGGCGCTGCAGGACGCGATCGAGAACAGCCGTCTGCCCGATGATCCCGGCCTGGAAACTGAACTGCTCGCCGCCTTTCCCGCCGCCATGCGCGGCAAATACAAGCGCGATATCCTCAGCCACCGCCTGCGCCGCGAGATCATCGCGACACGGCTGGCCAACCGCATGGTCAACCGCATCGGCATGATCCATCCCTTCGAGCTGGTCGAGGAGGAAGGGGCGACTCTCGCGCAGGTGACCAGCGCCTTCGTCGCCGCCGAGCGATTGTTCGGCATGGCGCCGGTCTGGCGGGCGCTCGAAACCGCCGCGATGCCGGAGGCCACCCGCCTGCTACTTCTGCGCCGCTCGGCATCGGCGCTGCGCTTGCATATGGCCGATCTGCTGCGCGCCGGCGCCGGCATGAATGTGCCGTCCGTGCTGATAGCCGAACTCGAGCCCGGCGTGCGGCAATTGTCGGAGTCTGCGGGCGAGCTGCTTAACGGCGAGGCGCTGGCGCAATCGCGGCGACTATGCGCGGAACTGGCTGCGGCGGGCGCACCTCAGCGTGAGTCGGCGATCGTCACCCATCTCGGCGATCTCGACGGGGCCGTCGGCCTCGCGAGACTCGCGCGGGACACGAAAATCGATGCGCCCGCCCTGACCCGCGCCTTTGCCGATGTCGGCATGCGGCTGGGGCTCGACTGGGTACAGGGCACGGCGGCGCATCTTCGGCCGGCCGACCCGTGGGAACGGCTGCTGGTCGCCGGGCTGGCGCGCGATTTGCAGCAAATCCGGCTCGATTTCCTCAGTCGCCTGGCCGAGCGCAAGGGTTCCTCCGCCAAACCCGATCTGCTCGCAGCCGTTGCCGAATGGGCCGAACGCCATGCCGATGCCGTGCGGCAGTTCAGGGCTATGGTTGGCCGCGCGCGGGCTAGCGTCACGGTTTTGCCGGCAATGCTGGCGCAGATTGCCGGACAGGCGCGTAACTTTCTGGCCCGCTAAATCGGCAGCATTGCGCTGGATCAAGGTCGGCTCAGCGCCGCCAGGGCATTGACCTCGGCGTAAATCTGGCCAATCGGATGCCTATGACGCAGGCGGACGTGGTAATCGTGGGAGCAGGGCACGGCGGGGCGCAATGCGCCATCGCTCTGCGCCATAACGGATTCACCGGCAGTATCGCCATGATCGGGCGCGAACCCGATCCGCCCTATGAGCGCCCGCCGCTCTCCAAGGAATATTTCGCCCGCGAGAAGACGTTCGACCGGCTCTACATCCGGCCCCCCGCGTTCTGGGGGGAAAAGGACATCAACCTGCTGCTCGGCACGGAAGTTACCGCAGTCGATCCGAAGGCCCGGCAGTTGACGCTCTCGGACGGATCGCGGTTCGGCTATGGCTCGCTGGTCTGGGCCACTGGCGGCGATCCGCGCAAGCTGTCTTGCGCCGGTGCCGATCTCGCCGGCGTCCACCCTGTGCGCACCCGCGAGGATTGCGACCGGCTGATGGGCGAGATCGATGGCGGGGTGCGCAAAATTGTCGTCATCGGCGGCGGCTATATCGGGCTGGAGGCAGCCGCCGTGCTGACCAAGCTGGGCTGCCAGGCGACCTTGCTCGAAGCCCTGCCACGAGTGCTGGCGCGCGTCGCCGGGCCGGAGCTGTCTGCCTTCTACGAAGCCGAACACCGCGCCCACGGCGTCGATTTGCGCACCGGAGTCGCGGTCGAGGCGCTGGAAGGTACCGGCCGGGTTTCAGGAGTAAGGCTCGGCGACGGCACAGTAATCCCCGCCGAGGCGGTGATCGTCGGCATCGGCATTGTCGCTGCGGTCGGCCCGCTGCTCCTGGCGGGCGCGGCGGGCGGCAACGGCGTCGATATTGACGAATTCTGCCGCACGTCGCTTCCCGATGTCTACGCCATCGGCGACTGCGCCGCTTTCTCCGCAGACTACGCCGGCGGCACGGTCATGCGGGTCGAATCGGTGCAGAACGCCAACGACATGGGCACCTGCGTCGCCAAATCGATCTGCGGCGATCCCAGGCCGTATCACGCCTTTCCGTGGTTCTGGTCGAACCAGTACGACCTGCGCCTGCAGACCGCCGGGCTGTCGGTCGGCTATGATGCCACTGTGCTGCGCGGCAATCCCGATGAGCGGTCGTTTTCCGTTGTTTACCTCAAGCACGGCCGGGTGATCGCGCTCGACTGCGTCAACATGGTCAAGGATTACGTTCAGGGCCGCAAGCTGGTGGAGGCGAAGGCATCGCCCGATCCGGCGAAGCTGGCGGATGCGAGCGTCCCGCTCAAGGAGCTGATGCCGGGGTAGTAGTGAAGTCCTTATTCCTCCCCTCCCCGTCGGGGAGGGACTTTACAGATTCCAATGCCGGTCCAGTCAATTCACCCAGCGCCCATCGCGCCGCCTCGGCCACCGTTTCGTCCGGATCGCCAGTCAGCGCCGTCACTTGGTCCATCAGCCCCGCATCGCCGCTGTTGCCCGCCGCGATCAGGCAGTTGCGCACGAACCGGTCCCGTCCGATCCGCTTGATCGGCGAGCCGGAGAACAGCCGCCGAAAGCCCGCATCGTCGAGCGCCAGCAAGTCACCAAGGCGCGGCGCGGCCAGTTCGGCGCGCGGCAGGAAAGCGCGGATCGCCTGCGCTTCAGCTGCGAACTTGTTCCACGGACACACTGCCAGGCAATCGTCGCAGCCATAGATCCGGTTGCCCATCGCCTTGCGAAATTCGTGCGGAATCGGTCCCTTGTGCTCGATCGTCAGATAGGAAATGCAGCGCCGGGCATCCAGCCGGTAGGGTGCCGGGAAGGCGTCTGTAGGGCAGGCGGTCTGACAGGCGTTGCACGAGCCGCAATGGTCGGTTTCCGGCGCATCGGGCAAAAGCTCAAGCGTGGTGTAGATTTCGCCGAGGAACAGCCATGAGCCATGCTCCCGGCTGACGAGATTGGTGTGCTTGCCCTGCCAGCCCAGCCCCGCCGCCGCCGCCAGCGGCTTTTCCATCACCGGCGCGGTATCGGTGAACACCTTAACCCCTGCCTCCCCCAGCCCGCGCCGCCGCGCCGCCTCAATGAGCCAGCGGGCCAGCGCCTTGAGCGCCTTTTTAACCACATCGTGATAATCCGCGCCTTGCGCATAGGCGGATATCCGGCCTACCTCGCCATGCGCTGCCAGCGCCAGCGGATCGGCGGCGGGCGCATAGCTCATGCCCAGCGCAATCACGCTGCGCGCTTCGGGCCACAGGCCCTGCGGACTGCGGCGCTGATGGGCGCGGCTTTCCATCCAGGCCATCGCGCCGTGCATCCCCCCGCCGAGCCAATCGCCCAGCCGCGCGGCGGCAACCGCATCTTCCGCTGCCGGCGCAATGCCGATCACGGCAAAGCCCAGCCGCTTCGCTTCCTCCGCGAGATCCGCCTTCAAACCGTTGATATCCGCCTGGTTAACCAAACTTGCTGTTGCTCCCGTTCACCGGACAAGGTTAATCGCTTCGCTCATGAAATTGGACTTAGGAGATTGGCGAGTGGCGGACAACGCGTCTAGCGTTTCAACACCCCCCCTCGCCATCGAAGCTCGCGGACTGGTGAAACGCTTTGACGGCTTCACTGCGGTCGATGGTGTCGATCTGTCGGTGCCGGAAGGCGCGATCTACGGCATTCTTGGCCCCAACGGCGCGGGCAAGACGACCACTCTGCGGATGCTGCTCGGCATCATCGATCCCGATGCGGGCTATCGCCGGATACTCGGAGCCGAGCGCCCGCACGATGTCGCCCACGCGATCGGTTATTTGCCCGAGGAGCGCGGCCTTTATCCTTCGATGAAGGCTTATGAGGCGATCGCCTTTATCGGCGCGCTACGCGGACTGCCACTGGCCGAGGGGCGCAGACGGGGGCGCCAGCTGCTCGAAGAGCAGGGCCTCGGCTATGCCGCCGACCGCCAGATCCGCCAGCTGTCCAAGGGCATGGCGCAGCAGGTGCAACTGCTCGGCACGCTGGTGCACGAGCCGCGACTGCTCGTGTTCGACGAGCCGTTCTCCGGGCTCGACGCGATCAACCAAGGCAGGCTTGAAGGCATGATCCGGGGGCTGGCGGCGAAGGGGACGACGGTGATCTTCTCGACCCATGTCATCGCCCATGCCGAACGGCTGTGCGACGCGGTGGCGATCATCGCCGGCGGCAAGGTGCCGTTCGCCGGTCCGGTCGATGTCGCCCGCGACCGCATCCGACCGCAAGTGCGCCTTGAGACCCGGGAGCGGGACGGACCGTGGCGCCGCGCGCTGCCGGCCGATGTCCGTCATGAGGCCAAGTTCTGGCTGTTCTCGTTGCCCGACAGCGGGATCGAACCGCTGCTACGTGCGCTGATCGAAGGCGACGCCGGCATCCTGTCCCTTTCGATCGAACGCGCCGGACTGCACGATGCCTTCGTCGCCATTGCCGGAGAAGCGGCAGCCAGGGCGCTGGTCGAGGAAAAGATCGAGGAGCAGAGGCGATGACGGGCCTGAGAACCAGCGGACGCCTCTCCACCCTCGCCGCTGCCTACGTCATTGCGAGGCGCGATTTTACGGCGATCCTGTTCAGCCGCAGCTTCATTTTCTTCCTTTTGGGCCCGCTGTTCCCCGTGCTGGTCGGCGGCTTTGCCGGCGGTATTGGCCAACGCGTGCAGGAGAGCACGGTGCAGCCGCAGCTCGGCATCGCCATGCAGGCGGCCGACATCGATGCAATGAAGGCGGCGCGCGCGGCGCTGGCGCCGCGCATGGGCGGCGGCTTGCCGGAGCTCATTGTTGTAAAGCGATTGCGGCGCGATGAAAGTTTCGACCCCGTGGCCGCCCTGGCCGCCAAACGGGGAAATCTCGCGGCCATCGTCACCGGCAGCCCGGCAGCGCCGCAGCTAACGGGCACGGAACGACTGATCGAACAATGGCAGGGCCCGGTTTCGATGCTGTCGGCCCAGGCGCTTGGCCGTGCGCCGCAAGCCTATCCGCAAGTCGTCCTGTCGCGCACCGCATCCAGCACGGCGCAGGAGCAACGCGGACGCGTGGTTACCGCCCAGGGCACGCAGCTGCTGCTGTTCCTGCTGACCATGCTGCTGGCCGGCATGGTGTTATCCAATCTGGTCGAGGAAAAGGGCAACAAGATCATCGAAATTCTTGCCGCTGCGATCCCGATGGACGCGGTGTTCCTGGGCAAGCTGTTCGCCATGCTGGCGATTTCCTTCGTCGGCATCGCCGTGTGGGCCAGCGCGG